>CAZHBO010000013.1:0-20884 GCA_964530745.1 uncultured Thermoplasmatales archaeon
CTGAGCAAGTAACCACACCTTACCTCCTTTCTCTCAGCTATTCCAAATCCTGTAACAACGCTTCTCCATCCCACCAATTTTTTATCAATCTCTTTGTCCCCAGTATCCACAAAAAGGTAAGGTGTTTGTGCCAGTTTGTGGGGAGTGGAGGCAATGATGATATTATTTGTCCCCACTTTTTTTATAACCCTGGCACTTATCTGTTGGTTACCTCTCCCAAATATAAAGCCCTGTCTTCCCGTTGGACTAACAATAATTCTTGCCTTTTCCCCATTTAAATGATGGAGTATCTCATCTTCGCTGGCATCTCTAGCAACAATTTTCCCATCTTTTATGACATCAACACCCAGCAAACTTTTTTTTATGCCTAATTCTTCTGCAATTTTTTCTACAGTAGTTCCTGCTCCAAGAATGGTTATCCCTTTTTTGCATATTAAGGATAAAAAGAGGGCAATCTCCTTCTTATACCTTTCCTCGTCCATGGATGAAAAAACCATTTTGCCTTGTTGTATAAGCATTTTTTTGTAAGGAGTAATGGCATATCCATATATCTTTGTCTTCAGCCTGTTGTCTCTAAAAGCAGATTCATCAACATCCATAATTTCTGTTTCAATAAGCTGCGTTTTTCCCTCTAAAAATTGAGTTAATACTTCCCTTGCTGCTATGGCATTTACGGCAAAAACAGAAGAATGCATCTTAACACCTGCAGGTATGCCCAAAATTGGTAATTTCTTTCCGATGATGCTATAAACATCTCTCGCTGTTCCATCACCTCCACAGAAAACAACAATGTCAACTTTTTTGTTTAAGAATGCCTTACATGCTTTTTTCGTATCCAATGCAGATGTTTTTTTTGGTGGAGAATAAATGACTTCACAATCACCAAGGCATTCTTTACCCATTGGAGGCGAGCAGGTAAAAATTTTTGCAGACAAGCCTTCCATTGCTTCCTTTGCCCTCTCCGCCGCAAAAGGTTTTGCCCCTCTTTTTATCGCCTCCTTAACCATCCCATCTGTTCCTTTTAAGCCAACCCTTCCGCCCATACCTGCAATGGGATTTAAAACAAATCCTATTTTTTTCATACAGATGGCAAATTTTTCAATGCTTCCCTTATTAATTCCTCAGGATATTCATAGTCAATCAGTTGTCCATTATTATAAGCATCATATGCAGCCAAATCAAAATGACCATGCCCGCTGTTGAGGAAGCATAATGTTTTCTCTTCTCCCGTGTCTTTACACTTCAATGCTTCATCAATGACCCCTTTTAAGCCATGGGCAGATTCAGGAGCAACAACAAATCCCTCCGTCTGTGCAAACAATTTTGCTGCCTCAAAAACTTCATTTTGGTGGAATGCTCTCGCTTCCACATATCCTTCCTTTACAAGCTTGCATAACAATGGGGCATCTCCATGGTAGCGTAAACCTCCTGCGTGAATTCCTGGGGGAACAAAAGTGTGACCCAGGGTATACATTTTAAGGAGAGGTGTAAGCCCGGCAGTATCCCCAAAGTCATATAGATAAAGTCCTTTTGTTAGAGTAGGGCAAGCCATTGGCTCACATGCCACTATCTTTGCATTACCTTTTCCTTTCAATTTATCCCCAATGAAGGGGAAGCTTCCACCTGAGAAATTGCTTCCTCCACCAACACATCCAAAAATTGCATCTGGATAATCATCCAGCATCTCAAACTGCTTTTTCATTTCCAGCCCAATGATTGTTTGATGGAGAACTACATGATTGAGGACCGAGCCAAGTGAATAGTGGACATTTTCATGGGTGGCGGCATCTTCGACAGCCTCACTTATTGCTATGCCCAAGCTACCAGTAGTTTCAGGGTCATTTTTTAATATCTCTTTGCCGGCATTTGTTCTTTGGCTAGGACTTGGTATTACTTCTGCCCCCCATGTTTGCATTAAAATCTTCCTATAAGGCTTCTGTTCGTAGCTAATGCGAACCATGTAAACAGTACATTTCATATCAAAGAAAGAGGTAGCAAAGGCAAGGGCAGATCCCCATTGTCCTGCTCCTGTTTCTGTTGTAAGTCTCTCCGTTCCTTCCTTCATGTTGTAATAGGCTTGAGCAACAGCAGTATTTGGTTTATGGCTTCCAGGAGGGCTAACTCCCTCCCATTTATAATAAATTTTTGCAGGAGTCTTCAGTGCTTTTTCAAGCCGTCTTGCCCTATACAATGGAGTTGGTCTCCACATGCGGTAAATTTCCAGTACTTCCTCAGGCACATCTATCCATCTTTCCCTGCTTGCTTCCTGTTTTATTAATTCTTTTGGGAAGATGACAGCTAACTCCTCCGGTTTTATTGGCTCAAGAGTTTGTGGGTTAAGAGGTGGGTCCAGAGGAGGTGCATCAGCTTGTATGTTATACCATTTCTTTGGCATTTCGTTCTCATCTAATATACCTTTCACTTTCATGAGGATGGTAATAAAAAAGAGAATATAAACTTTTGCATAAAATTATACTTTAAAGTATAAAAATATTCATTAAAGTTTATTTTTGGTGAAAAAGTAGTTTTTTTATACTATATGGCTATTCTTAAAACATGTGGAAAAAGGTTTACGACTATTTTCAAAAATATCCAGCTCAACAAAGAGTGGTGGAAATGCTGCTTGCTTATGGGTTAAGGGTTGATGGAAAAAAAATTTTTTGCGGAAAGATCGAGCTTTCTGATTCAAAGATTGCAAGAGCGGCAGGTGTGGACAGGAGGGCTGTTGCAAGCACGATAGAAACAATAAATAAAAATAAATGGCTTAGAAAAATTTTCTCTACCTTACAGCCGACCTGCCATTTAAAAGAATCTGCCCCTCAAATGAATTGGGGGGTCATAGAGATTATTCCAGTTGATGCGAGCATGCCAGGTATTCTTTCTTCTGTGGCATCCATCATTGCAAAGGCAAAGATGAGCATTCGCCAGGCAATAGTAGATGATTACCAGCTTGCAGAGGAGCCAAAGTTATTCATAGTTACAGAAAAACCGTTACCCAGCAACCTGCTTTCAAAATTGAGGAAGGCAAAGGGCGTAAAAGGAGTTGTAACTTATTAGATTTTGTAACACTCCCATTCATAACTGCATTATAAATTTGTGGATTTCCTTAGCTATATCTCGCCAATTGTTATCACAGAAAAAATGATGGCATCCATCATACAATTTATATTCTGCATTGTATTTCTCAGCGATTCTTTTAACCATTTCAGGGGTACATAACCTATCCTTTTTTGTCGCAATGAAAAGAAGAGGACAATTCACTTTCTTTTCATCTACTGCTATTCTATTCATTCCTAGTTCATACGTAACAATTGCTGATTCCTTTTCCAATTTCTCATAGATATTTTTTGCCTTTTCTTTCTCCACCCCGACCAACATGTATTTTTTAATATAAGAATAGTCTTCTTTAAATGGCTTTCTCATAATAACTTTTAGTGCATATTTAGCGGAGGATAGTACAATCCTACCAGAAAACTTTATCCCTTTTGGTGATGCAGAGCATATAGCAACACCACCTTTTATAGTGGTTTCCTCCGCCACTTTCTGCACAATCAAACCACCCATTGAATGCCCTATAATTATATCTTCTTCTGTTACCATTGCCTTTACTTTATCCACATAATCCCGAAAATGAACTTTTCTCAAATTCAATCCTTCTTTTAAGTTCACTGCTTTACATGAAAAACCTCTCTCACTAAAATAATCGAGAAAAGGATTCCACACATCAGCATTGGATAACATCCCATGGACAAAGACCAGCATATAATTAGGATTAGAAATGTTTCTTTTATTACTTTCGCCTCATCTGCATCAAATCACCAAAAATATTAAAAGGGTATTGTATTGCAGGATGATAACATGGCAGAATTTAAGGTTGTTGTAAGCGATGGAGAGCGTTCCTACAGCATTAAAGTGGAAGGACATCATGCAAACTCCCTTATTGGCAAGAAAATAGGAGATGAGGTGGATGGAATATTTGTTTCTCTACCAGGCTATAAATTGCAAATTACAGGAGGGAGTGATGCAGATGGATTTATTATGAGGAGAGATGTCCCTGGTATCTCTCGCCGAAAGATTTTAATAACAAAAGGTGTTGGGTTTAATCCCAAGGATAAAGGAGTGAGGAGAAGGAAGACGGTATGTGGAAATACAATAAGCCTTAACATATCTCAAATAAATATGAAGGTGATTAAGAAAGGAGCAAAACCAATAGAAGAATTATTGAAGGCTGCTGAAAAAACGGAAGAGAAAAAATGAAACAACCTGAGATAAATATTGGGATGGTCGGGCATGTTGACCATGGAAAAACAACATTAACTCAAGCTCTATCTGGCAAATGGACGGATGAGCATTCGGAAGAATTAAAAAGGGGTATTTCCATAAAATTGGGATATGCTGACACCTCTTTCTATAAATGCCCAAATTGTTCCCCGCCATTATGCTATTCAACAAAACCAGTTTGCCCTCATTGCGGATCAGAAGGAGAATTGCTAAGAAAAGTATCATTTGTTGATGCTCCAGGGCATGAAACACTAATGGCTGTTATGATATCTGGTGCTGCCATTATGGATGGAGCCCTCCTCCTTATAGCAGCAAATGAGCCATGCCCACAGCCACAAACTGAGGAACATCTTGCCGCTTTGGACATTGCCGGCGTAAACAACATCATCATTGTGCAGAATAAGATTGATTTAGTTAGCAAAGAAAAGGCTGTGGAAAATTATAATCAGATAGTTGAGTTTATTGAAGGAACCTGCGCAGAAAACGCACCAATCATTCCAATTTCTGCACACCATGAGACAAATCTGGATACACTTATAGAGGCAATAGAAGAATATATTCCTACTCCTGAGAGGGATGTTAATAAGCCCCCCATCATGTATACAGCAAGAAGTTTTGATGTTAATAAGCCAGGAGCGAGACCGGATGAGTTGAGAGGAGGAGTTATTGGCGGCTCATTAAAGCAGGGAATACTTTCAGTTGGAGATGTTATAGAGATAAGACCTGGCATGAAAAGAGAGGAGCATGGAAAGGAAGTATATGAGCCAATGTTTGCAGATATTTATTCAATTGTTACTGGAGGGAGTATGGTAAAAAAGGCAGGTCCTGGTGGATTACTTGGCTTGGGAACAGGACTGGATCCAGCATTGACAAAGGCAGATACTCTTGCAGGAAGAGTGATTGGACTGGAAAATGCTTTGCCCCCCACATTGCATGAGTTTGAAATGGATGTTCACTTGCTTAAAAGAATTGTAGGATTTGAGAAAGAAAAGGAAATTGGGGCAATTAAAACAAATGAGCCATTGATGCTCACTGTAGGGACTGCCACAACTGTAGGCATTGTTACCTCAGCAAGAGATGGTGTTGTGGCTGTAAAACTTAAGCTGCCAGTTTGTGCAGAAAAAGGACAGAAGGTTGCCATATCAAGGAGAATAGCAGGGAGATGGAGACTTATTGGATATGGGGAGATAAAATGAGAGCAGTTGTTTTGGATACAAATGCATTGATGATGCCATATCAATTTGGCATAAATATTGAGAAAGAGATCAATCGCCTCTTGGGCATATGCCGAATAATTGTTCCCCATACTGTTGTGGAGGAAATGGAACGCTTGGCAGAGGAAGGAGGAGAAACAGGAAGAGCAGCACAACTTGGGCTGAGCATTATAAGGAAAAGGGGGTTTCGTTTAATGGAGACAGAAAATAGAGGGGATGATGGCATACTTGAGACAGCATTAAAAATAGATGGGGCAGTAGTCACCAATGATAAAGAATTGAAGGAGAGAGCAAAGGAGCTAAAATTGCCGGTAATTTATCTCAGAGGCGGAAGTAGATTGGAGATAGAAGAGATATTTTGAGTGAGATGACTGCCATTGTTTACTCACCAAAATTTTTGCTTCACAGTAGCCATGGTCATCCAGAGAGACCAGAAAGGCTGGTTGCAATCATGGAATTTTTGGAAAAAATGCCATTTTTTAATAACCTCCACATAATCCAACCATCTTTATTGGGGGAGGAAAACATTGAAGAAATTCATTCACATGAAATGATTGAAAGAGTTAAGAATACAGTTGGCTGGCTCGACCCAGATACCTATACAAACAAGGAGTCATATGAGATAGCAAAGCTGGCGGCAGGAGGAGTGGTGATGGCGTGCATGGATGTTGTCAATGAGAAGGAAAAAAATGCATTTGCTCTTATACGGCCCCCAGGTCATCACGCTACAAGCAGCAGGTCAATGGGTTTTTGTTTGTTTAATAATGTTGCCCTTGCTGCTCATGCTGTCGCTAAGAAAGGTAAAAAAGTGCTAATTTTTGATCACGATGTGCATCATGGCAATGGAACATGTGATATTTTTTATGAGAGGAGCGATGTGATGTATCAGTCCATTCACCTTTACCCTCATTATCCAGGAACAGGAATGATTGATGAAACGGGAAAAGGAGATGGAGAGGGATTCACAATTAATGCTCCTTTGACAAGGCTTATCGGAGATTCTGGAATGGAAAAAATTCTGGACGAAATATTTCTTCCTATTGCAGAGCAATTTTCGCCAGATTTGATTATCATCTCTGCTGGATTTGATTCCCATCATGCGGACCCATTGGGAGGACTTTCGTTAACCATAAATTTCTATGGAAAGATTATTGAGAAGTTTCAAAAAATTCAAAATAAAATTGTATGTGCATTGGAAGGGGGATATGTACTGGATACGCTCCAAAAAGGGGTGGCAAGTGAGGTAGGAATGCTTAATAATACGCCCATAAAATTTGATGATTATTCAGATGAAAGGAAGGATGTTGATGAAATTATAAAAAGGTTAAGGAAAACTTTTCAAAACTACTGGGAATTATAACTTCTCCCCTATGGCATAGAACTGTGGGAAAAAGTTGAGTTGAATTCCTTCATCCAATGATTTCAAATATTCCTTTTCCCATTCCTGTATTTCTTCCTCACCTAGCCCCATTCTTTTTAGGACATTCCAGTAAAAATCACGGGAGCGAAGATATGATTGCTTGTCTTCTTCGCAACTCCATATTCTTTGATTACCTATTCCTACCTCTGTTTTCAATCCAGCCTTTACAAAAAGCATCCTTAGTTTCCTTCCTATATGTGGGTCTCCTCCTCTCTTTTTAATTGCCTCTCCAGCAAAAATTGGGTCTACTTTTTCATTTTCAGGCCAATGTATTTTTCCTCCAAAATCTGGTTCTAAAGAAGCAACAACTTTCCCTCCTGGTTTAACAACTCTTGCCATTTCTTTAACAACCTGCTGCGGATTTTTAGCCCACATTAGGACAAGGTTGCAGATAGATATGTCAAATGAATTGTCCTTGAAAGGAAGTCTATGAGCATCTCCAACACAAAGATAAACATTCTTGGAATTTTTTAAAATTCTTTTTGCAACTTCTACCATGTCTAAAGAATCATCAAGGGCAATTATGGTTCCATTTGTATGTGCTGCTAAATCTTTTGTTACTGCTCCAGAGCCACATCCAACATCTAAAATTAAGCTTGCATCTTTTATCCCCGCCTTAATATAAATTGGATGCCTCTCTTCAGCTGTTTCCAATGTTTGCTGCTCCAATTTTTTTATGAAATGATTGAGCTCTTCCTTGCTCCTATTATGAGGCATTCACTCCCAAATTTGACATTAATATTAAAAGATTTGGAAAAGTGGCATTTCTCTAAATTATTCCCATTAATCCAGCAACTCCTTTCTCGAGGTAGTAGGGGCAATCTATTTCCTCAAATGAGTCCTCTATCGGCTTTTTGTAATTTATTCCCCTTGGCTCTATGCAACTTATGCCATTGAAGTTGAGGCAGAACTCACATTTTACCACATTTTGAAACAGGATGGATATTTAAATATTAATACAAAATACAATTTTGTGATAGGTATTGTTGTTTCAAGAGAAGATAAGGCAAGCATGAATATTGCGCAATTTCTTACAGAAAAATGGAGAAAGGAGGATGAAATTTTTTTCCATGAAGAAAAATTTTTGGTTTTTATAGATGACATGCATCTTTACCATGATAGCATCGATGCTGAATTAGAAAAAAAATATGGAATAAAACCAGAGGTAATAATTTTTCCATCTCGTCATAAAGCAAAGGCAGAGAGAAAAACTTTGTCTGTTCATCCCATCGGCAACTATGGAAATGCAGATTTTGGAGGAAAGGAAAAAGAATTAGTTTTATCATCTCCTGCATTAATGACAAATGCCTTACGCATGCTTTATGAAAAAGCTAAAGGAATGGATTATGAAATATGCTTCGAGGTTACCCATCATGGTCCCTACCTTTCCACACCTTCATTTTTCATTGAAGTGGGAAGCACAGAAAGAGAATGGATGGACATGGATGCATGCAAAAAAATAGCAGAAGTTTTACATGAGTTAAATTTTCCACCAAATAAAAAAATTGCTTTAGGCATAGGAGGGGGACATTATGCTCCCCGTTTCACCGACATAGCATTAAAAGAAGGAATATCTTTTGGGCACATGATACCAGAATATCATCTTAACTCCCTCGACAAAAAAACCGCAGAGAAAATGATTGATGCTACCCCTGGTGTAAAATATGCCTTTTTCCACGGAAAAGGAAAAAATTATAAGAAAATATTTGAGGATTTGGGCTTAGAGGTTTAATATTTAATTATAAAATCAAATTCATTTCTCGGCTCCTCCCATTTTACCTGTACATCATCAACTTTTGCCAATGGTGAGCCAACATAACACCATTCTATCATCTTTTTTACTTGCTCCTCCTCACCTTCAAAAACTGCCTCAACCCTTCCATCTGGCAGGTTGCGGACCCATCCTTTTATTCCTAACTCCATTGCCTTATCCCTTGTATGTGCCCTGAACCATACTCCCTGAACTCTTCCAGAAATCCATACATGTGCCCTCTTCATGAAAAATGAATAAAACATGTATATTTAAATTTGGCAATTTTTATCTAAAAGAAAGGGATATATGCATGTGAAAAAAAAGGAACTGGAAATGATTTTACAACGTATACCGCCATTAAAATCACCTAAGCCATCTTTGGAGCAGTATCAGACCCCTGCTTCCATAGCAGCAGATATTCTTTTCCTTGCGTATGATGATGTGCATGATAAAGTTGTCATTGACCTTGGATGCGGAACAGGCATTTTTTCAATTGGATGCTCGCTTCTTGGAGCAAAAAAAGTAATTGGAATAGACATAGATGAAAGGGCAATAGAAATAGCAAGAAAAAAAGCAGATGAAATGAATGTAGATGTGAATTTTATGGTAGGAGACATAAATAAGGCAAAAATGAAAGGCGATACAGTAATCATGAACCCTCCATTTGGAGCACAGTATGACAATAAAAAAGCGGATTCCCTTTTCATAAAAAAAGCATTGGAGATCGCTTCCGTCATATACACCATTCATTTAAAAAAAACTATGCCATTCATTTATTCCTTAATTTCTTCCCTTCAAGGAAAAATAACTTACTCAAAAGATTATATTTTCCCAATCAAAAAAACATTTCCATTCCATGAAAAAAAAGTTGAAAAATTTGAAGTAAAAATGCTCAGAGTTCAAAAAACTTTTATAAAGGAGTAAAGGATAAATGAGGGGAAAATGAAAAAATTGAAATTTATATCCTTATGTTGCATAATCAGCATTTTAACTGCAAATTTTGTTTTTGAAAATATCAATGCAACATCAGGAGGAAAAATTTTGTATGTAGGTGGCTCTGGGCTAAACAACTACACAAAAATTCAGTATGCAATAGATAACGCAAGCAATGGAGATACAATTTTTGTTTATAGCGGCACATATTATGAAAATGTTGTCGTGGACAAAACAATAAATCTAGTGGGGGAGCATTTGAATACAACGACCATAATCGGAGATGTCACAGATACAATATGGATGACAGGAAATAGTGCATGCATAAAGGGATTTACCATTAGGGATAATAAAAGCCAAGGAGCAGGAATACGACTGACATGGGACCATCATGTTGTGGAGAATTGTAACATATTTGGTGTCAAATATGGAATCCTTATAACCTCTTCCTCTTCCAATTTAATAACGAATTGTACCTTCCGTAACAATGAATATGGAATCATAATCACAGGTTGCAAATGTGCAAGAGGGAGCACCAATAGCATCATTTATCATAATAATTTTATAAACAATGATGTGCAGGCTAGAGATGAGTGGAGCAATATATGGAATTCCAAGACAGGCAATTATTGGAGTGATTATGCTGGCAATGATGAAAATAATGATGGAATTGGTGATGTACCATATAATATTTCAGGTGGTTTCAATAAAGATTATGCACCCATCATGAAACCAATTGATATTGTTCCCCCTATTGTAAGGCTAGTATTCCCAAATGGTGGAGAATTTTTGGCAGGGAATGTAACGATTAAATGGAAGGTCTGGGATGATTGTGATGCTAATCCTAAAATTGACATAGAATATAGCATGGACAATAATGGATGGCATACCGTTGCTATAGGGCTTTCAAACACAACTGAATATATGTGGGATATATCTGCTCTTCCTGTCAAAAAAAATTATTCCCTCGGGATAACTGCAACTGATATGTCCGGAAATAAAGGGCGTGATGCATCCAACGGCACATTTACTATAATTTCTCCACCACATACGGATTTTATCAAGCCAAAGAAAGGTTTTTTTTACTTCAACAACAAAGAAATGATTCCTCTGCCAGGAAATTTAACCATCTGCATCGGCGCTATTAAAATACAAGTTAATGCTTTTAGCGATATAGGAATTGAAAAAGTTTTGTTTTATTTGGATAGTAACTTAACAGCCATTAAAACTAGTGAGCCATATGAATGGGTGTTAGACAAAAAAACATTTGGAAAACATGAAGTAAAGGTTGTTGCTTATGACAATGCTGAAAATGAAGTAAGTAAGAGGGCAAACATATGGGTATTTAACCTGTGATGACATGTTTCAAACATTTTTTTTGGGGAAGGAAAATGTAAATAATCCTTTAGCTAGAGAAATCATATCTATTGGTAAAGAAATTGGCAAAATTTTTTCTAATAGCATAGTTGGTAACATAAGTGTAAGATATGGAAAAAGAATATTGATTACAACATATGATGAAATTGCCTCTCTAACGGAAGATAATTTGGCTGAAGTTGTTGATTATGATGTCGTTAGAAATATTGCCTTTGTTATAGGAAAAGAAGAGCCGTCGAATGAGACCGCAATGCACTGGTTGATTTATAGAAGAGAGGACATAAATGCGATTATTCATATTCACAAACTGCTCAGCGGATTGCCAACAACGGAAGAAGAAAAACCTCCAGGAAGTTTGGAGATTGCTATGGAAGCCTTAAAGTTATTGAAAAATAATAATTGCATAAATTTGAAAAATCATGGTTGTATTGCCATTGGAGAAAATTTAAGGAAGGCAATGGAGGCGATTCCATGCTTGTAGAAGGGAAAGAAATGCGCTCCTTATGGTGGGATGGTATGCTAAAATTAATTGATCAAAGAAAGCTTCCTTTTCAACTAAAAATTTTTGATGCAGATAGCGTGGAGAAGGTTGCATATGCAATTAAAAAAATGGTGGTGAGGGGCGCCCCTGCCATTGGATGTGCTGCTGCTTACGGCATGGTTTTGGGTAAGGATAAAGAAAAAGCCGCAAGGATTTTGAAAAGGACGAGGCCAACTGCTCATGATTTATTCTATGCCATTGATTACATGATGGAGCATGGATGCACACTAGAGGCTGCCAATAATTATGTTGAATCTATTATACAAAAATGTAAGAAAATAGGTGAAATTGGGGCAGGATTGATAAAGGAGGGAGACAAAATACTGACTCATTGCAATGCTGGTGCTTTAGCAACCGTTGATTGGGGAACTGCTCTAGCCCCATTAAGAATGGCAAAAGATAAGAACATTTTTGTATGGGTTGATGAAACAAGACCTCGCCTCCAGGGCTTGCTAACAGCATGGGAGCTTGAACAGGAAGGTATAGAACATGCTTTAATTGTGGATAATGCTGCAGGATACTATATGAGGGAAGGGCAAATAGACATGGTTATTGTTGGTGCAGATAGGATAGCATTAAATTATGATGTGGCTAACAAAATTGGAACATATGAGAAGGCTGTTCTTGCAAAGGAAAATGACATTCCTTTTTATGTTGCTGCTCCAATGAGCACATTTGATAAAAGCATAAAAAATGGAGGACAAATAAAAATTGAGGAGAGAGATAGTATTGAGATAACAAAAATTTTTGATTACTTGCCCAAAAAAGTAAAAAATCCTGCATTTGATGTTACCCCTGCTGAGTACATTACAGGAATAATAACAGAGAAGGGAATAATAAAAATGAATCAGTAAGATTAATAAAAGAAAAAAGGATGCACTTTAAAATGAAAAACATCTGGAAAATTTTTGCTGTTGTTTCAATAATCCTATTTTGCATCATCCTTATCCTTGCTTACAACTGGGCAAATGAAAGTGGCAAGGAAAAGGCTAAAACATCCATTGAAGTATCTCCATCATCATTTTCCATCTATGAAGGTGATTCCATTAACATTTCCATTCATTTAAAAGTAGAGAATGGTATTCCAGCAGTTCCTGTGGAATGGGACGTTGTAGCAAGTGGTGATACAGGAGAAATTTTTTCTCCATCGGAAACAGATTCTTTTGGTAATTTAACTGCCATCTATTACGCTCCAAATGATGTAGACGTTATGAATCAAAGCGTAACTCTCATTGCAACAATCATATGGAATGGAGAGAAATTTAACGCAGTAGTTAATGGTGTTATTCATCCCATTCTCCACGAAACAACTATTTCTATATCCTCTACAAAGAAAAAAATGATTGCAGGGGAAACAACACATATGAAAGCGAAGATAATCGGCTTTGTTGACAAAAAATGGCAACCATTGGTAAATGAAACCATAAAATGGACATTTTTTGGGAAAGAAGAAGGGGAACCAGGTTATAAAAAACTGGGGGAGAAAAAAGAAAAGACAAACCAGTTAGGAATATGCGATACCCCTTTTTTCATTTCTGATGTAGACAAAAATACTACTGTTATCGCTACAGCACAATTTGAGGAAAATTTGTCTGGAGACATTGATTACATGGGTTGCAGCAGTACTTTTTATCTCTCTGTCACTCCAAAAAAACCAGGAGATTTTCCTGTTGTTCTTATCCATGGATGGATAGGCTCGGTAAGCGACTGGCTTATAAATGTTACATGGTGGAATATCACACAAAAATTGTTGCAGCACGGCTACAAAGTTTTAGATTTTGATGTAAGTAAACCAGGAATTCAATATTTGACATATGAGCCTTCATGGCAAGAACATCACATCCCATGGATTGCAGCTGAGGTAAGCAGAAAAATAAGAGATGCTTTAGTATTAAATGGATACCCTCCAAACCAAACAATAGATATTATTGGTCATAGCATGGGTGGTTTGATTGCACGATTCATGGCAGAGCATGGAGGGGCAGATGTTAATTTCTGGAATGAATCATGGGAGCCAGGTGACAAGGGATATCCTTGGTATGGTGACGGTTATCCAGATGTGTGCATAACAGGAGATCAAATAGATGACTTATTTCTGATAGGAACACCATGTCATGGAGTACCACCTGGTATTAATGAGAGCATTCTTTCCATAATTGGCTACCTTTATTTTCCGTGGTGGATTGGGCAGGTACCAGACATGATTTATCATTCAAAATTCTTGGAAGCGATGGGATATGAAGGATGTGACATTGTGGACTATTACAGCGTGGGAGGAGATATTGGATTTATTTTAGGAGGAGAGCCTGTTGATTTCGACGGCGATGGAATTGCCCATACTTCTGACGGACTATGCCCAACTGAAAGCCCATATCTGGAGGGAAAACCTCTCCTTATCATAATAGGGAAGGCATGGCCAAAAGGAGATGCTGACCACATGTCTTTAATAGCAATAAACAAGGAAGTTCATGAGTATATATTAAAGCATCTTACCTAAGCTTACAAAAACAACGTTTATATAACACATCCCTATTCCGATTCAATCGTTGATATATATGGCATCTCAAGAGATTATTGAAGCAGTCAAAAAAGCACTGGACGAAGAGCATAATCATAAGAGGAAATTTAAGCAGTCAGTAGATTTAGTAATAAATTTGAAAGATGTGGATATGAGCAAGCCAGCAAATAGGATAGATGAGGAAGTTCAATTACCAAAAGGGAGAGGTAGAAAGGCTAAGGTAGGCGTATTCGCAACAGGAGAAATGGCTATGAAGGCAAAGGAAATCGCCGACATCGTCATTCAGCCAGAAGATTTGGAAAAGATTACTAAAGATGCAAAAGAAGCAAAGAAGATCGCAGAAGAACATGATTTTTTCTTAGCAGAATCTCCTTTGATGCCCACAATTGGTAAATCATTGGGACGTGTGCTTGCTCCTCGCGGCAAGATGCCAAAACCTCTGCCTCCTGATGCAGATGTTGTTCCCCAAATAGAAAAGCTTTGGAACACTATTCGCATTCGCTCCCGAGATAAATTAACTTTTCATTGCCTGGTTGGAAATGAAGAAATGGGTGTTGAGGATATAGCTGATAATGTTGAGGCAGTTCTTAAGGCAATAGAAGGAAAGCTTGAGAGAGGAAGGATGAATATTAGGTCAGCGTATGTTAAAACGACAATGGGCTCTCCCGTGAGGGTGGTTTAATGCCAGCTGAATGGAAATTGGAAGAGGTAGAAAGGCTGAAGGAATTAATTCATTCATATCCTGTCGTTGGCATAGTTGGGATAGGACGAATTCCAGCCTCGCAGATGCATGAGATGAGGAAGATGCTAAGAGATATAGCTGTTCTGAGAGTTTCTAAAAATACTTTAATTGAGCATGCCTTGCAAAATGGAAATGGTGTATCAAAACTTAAGGATTATATTGAGGCTGAGACCGCCATCATTGCAACTGAAATGAATCCCTTTAAATTATTCCGCAAATTGGAAAAAATGAAAATGAGCATACCTGCCAAAGGAGGTGAAATTGCTCCCGATGACATTGTAATAAAAAAAGGAGAAACGCCTTTTAAGCCTGGTCCAATAGTTGGTGATTTGCAAAAAGTGGGAATACCAGCAGCCATCAGGGAAGGAAAGGTCATGATTGAAAAGACTGTCACATTGGTCAAAAAGGGAGAGGTTATAAAGCCAGAAGTTGCTCAAATGCTTACTCGCTTAGAAATATACCCTCTCCAGATTGGATTGAACGTGAGGGCATTATATGAAGATGGCTCCATTTTCACTCCTGATGTACTCTCCATAGACACTGAAAAGATAATGAATGATTTTTATACAGCAAAATCAAATGCTTTCAACCTTGCTTTAGAGATTGGGTATACAACGAAGGAAACCATCGAATATCTCCTCCAAAAAGCATATCGCAATTCCTTTACACTTGCCATTGAAAGTAATATTTACACTCCTGAAACGATAGAAGAAATTATAAAGAAGGCTCATCTCGCGTCAAAGGCATTAGCAAAAGAGTTAAAAACCGAAACGTAATGATGGGGAAAAGGTGAATTAAATGGAATATGTATATGGAGCAATGCTTCTCCACTCTGCCGGGAAGGAAATAAATGAAGAGAATTTGAAGAAGGTGCTAGAGGCAGCAGGAATAGAGGCAGATGATGCAAAGATAAAGGCATTGACTTCTTCGCTAGAAGATGTGAATATTGACGAGGTTATTTCAAAGGCGACAGTTGCACCAGTAGCAGTTGCTGAAGCGCCGAAGGCTGAGGAAAAGCCCGCAGAGGAGAAGAAAGAAGAAAAGAAGGAAGAGGAAAAGGAAGAAGTAAGCGAGGAAGAAGTAGCAGAAGGATTGGGCGCTCTCTTCGGCTAATCCCCTCTTTTATTTTTTAACGCCCATGATCTTTTTCATCAAATATTTTTTAATTTTTTCTTTATTTGTGGTGTCAAATCCAAAATATTCATAAAAATATTCAGTTGTTTCTATAATGAAAGTCCTTCCCGACTTCTTTGTCTTTATCAATCCAAGGTTTTTTAGTTCTTTTATATGTTCATATACAATACCACCAATCATGCCTTTTAACTCCGACTGTTTAATGGGCTGGTAGTAAGCAATTAAAGAAAGTGTCTTGAGCAATTTTTTTGGAACTTCCATTTTTGCCAATTTTTTTCCATATTTTGCATATTTTGAATTCAGCTGCATTACATATTTCTCCCCTGCCTTTGATATTTCCAGTGCAGTCTCACCATTTTCCAACCTTTTTTTATATTCCCCTATCAAAAGTTTTAATGCCTTTTCTACCTCCTTCCTTCTAAGGGATGTTGCATCCTGGAGTTCATCAATTGAAACTGCACGCCCTGCTGAAAAGAGGGCTGCCTCTACTCTAAGTTCTTCTTTCATGGTAAAGCGACTTTATGTATATCTCTCCAAAGGGAAAATCATCCTGCCAGACTTTGATTTTTCTCTCATTCGCTAAGAAAAGGATGGATGATATAGCCATAACCATTTCCTTTTTATCCATTTTATTACACAACTCGCCAAAAGGAATTGCCCTTCCATTTAATTTACTAATCTTTTCCATTATTAATTTTATTTCCATTTCAATATTCTCCTGATGTGCATGTTCACCAATATCCTTTCTAGCTTTTTTCATTCCCTCCGTTCTTTCCTTTTCCCTTATTTCTCTCAGCCTTTCCCTTGTTTTCATCTCTTCCTTTACTTCTTCAAACGCATTTATTAACTCAAGCAATGTAACCTTCCTCTCTCCTTTCCTCCTCACTTTCTCTTCCAAAGGAATCTCATTTTCTATTACTGCTTTTGTGTATATATAGCTAGAATCATCTCCATACCATTCTGGAATATCTTCCCAAATATCCTCTTCCTGCTTTTCCTCCAAGCTAACAATCAAATAATCAGATTGAAGGCGCAATACTTTCCATGCCATAACAATTATTCTCCCAGCCGTCAGCAAATCGATGGTTTTTGATTTTTTTACTCTTTTTAGGTACATTTTGGAAAATGATACGAGGTCGATTTCCCATGGATTTAGTTCTTCATCAATAACAAGTTCAAAGATAGTTGCAATGGCTCTATCAAAATCATCTTTTATGCATGTACTCCTTTCGTAACTTTCTGCCATTTCAATGTATTTTTTAATATTTCCTTTCTCGTCTTTTTGCAGGAGTAGATAGTGGATGACTTCTTCTTTCATTTTACCTCAACGATTTCTTCAACATTCTCAATATCAACATTTCCTATCATTGTAGATATACCATCCTGCATAGTCACGCCATAAATGTGATTTGCCGCATTAAGTGTCACCCTTCTTAAAGAGACGACGATGAATTGTGCATCTTTTGATCTTTCTTTAATTGTATATGCTACCCTTTCAGCATTTTTCCCATCTAAAAACATGTCCACTTCATCCAATACATAAAAGGGGGAGGGATTGTATGCCTGAAGGGCAAATATGAAAGCCAAGGAGGCAATGCTTTTTTCCCCTCCAGAAAGGGCATTTAAATGCAGTATTTTTTTACCTTTTGGTTTTGCTTTTATAATCAATCCTCCCTCAAATGGATTCTCAGGATTCTGGAGGGCAAGTTCTGCCTCTCCCCCCTCTGAAAGTTCAGCATAAATTTCTTCGAAATTTTTCTTTATTGCCTCATAAACATTCAGAAAAACCTCTTTTTTCCTTTTCTTTACTTCCTCTGCAAGTTTAATTAAATTCTGGCGCTGCTGTTTGAGATGCTCAATATCTTCCTCAAGTTTTCTCTTCCTTTCATCCTGCCTTTCATATTCCTCCAAGGCACGCATATTTACAGGCTCAAGCTCCTCCATTTTTCGCTCTGCCTCTTTTATTCTTGCTTTTAACTCCTCCAGCGATGGAATCTCTTTTTCATCAATTTTTATATCCTTAACTTCCATGACAACATCCGCCAAAGCCTGCTCAAGTGTTGGCAAACGAGATTTTGCCCTCGAAATTAAATCAAGATTTGTTTCCATTTTTGTTGAAAGCATGTCTATTTTATTTTCAATCTCCACAATTTCTTTATATAACCCATCCCTTTCCTTAGTTAGCCCCTTCATTTTGCCTAGCATTTGTCTTTCCACTTCCATGAGTGATTCCATCTTTTCCTTACTTTCTGAATGAATTCTCTCCAATTCTTTTATCTGAGTGGAAAATTCTTTGTTCTGCTCCTCTATCTCCTTCAATTTTCCTTCCATCTCTTCTTTCCTTTCCTGTATCATCTCAATTTCCTTTTGCAAGGTGTTAAATTCCAATAAAAGGTTCCTTTCTTCCTCCTTCTTTTTTTCAATTAATTCCTTTAATTCCTCAATATCCTTTAAAATTTCTTTCTTTGTTAATTTCCTCAATTTATTCTCAAGAGCATCTCTTTCCTCCTCATATTTTTTAATAATGCTGTTTCCTTCCTCTATTTTTTTCTCTATTTCCTCTATTTTTTTGTTAATCTCCTCTTCTTCTTTCTTCTTATCTTCCCATTCTTTTTTAATAACCCTTAATTTTCCTTCGAATTCCCTTCTCTGGACTTCCAGCCTCTCAATCTTATCATCCCTTTTCACATCTATGCTATGTAATTTCTTTTCTATATCTGCAATGCTTTCCCTTACTTCTATTAGCTTTTCAGATAAAACTTCCTGCTGGTGCATTGCCTCCCTTAACTTCTCCCCTATTTCTTCCAATTTTTCCCTGTCGCCTGCGCCAAACAGAACTTGCTTTGGGACACTCCCACCAGTCATAGCCCCAGATGTCTCAATCAATTCTCCATCAAGTGTAACCAAGCGAACTCCTCCCATCACTTTCCTTGCTGAATCAAGATTGTCCATGACAATTGTATCTCCAAAAACATACCAAAATGCTGCCCTGTACTGCTCATGAAATGATATAAGGTCAATGGCAAATCCATGAGAGTGCTCATCCCTCACAACCAGCAATGATTTCCCCCTTGGCTTCCCAGTGACCATTTTATTTAAAGGCAGAAATGTTGTTCTTCCATAATCATTCTTTTTGAGGTAATTAATGCATTCCGCAGCCACCCTATCATTTTCCACAACAATTGATTCTATTCTCCCACCTGCTGCTATTCCTAAAGCCTTTTTGTATTTTTCTTCAACCTCTCCAAGCTCTGCTATGCTTCCATAGATTCCCTTTATTTTTCCCTCATCCCTCGCCTTGAGGATCTCTCGGGTTGCTCTCCTGTAATTACTTGCATCTTCTTTTGCTCTGAGGCGGGAAAGCTCTCTTTGAAGGCGGATGATTTCTCTATCAAATTTTTTAAGCATCTCGGCAATCTCTGCCTCTTCCTTTTTTTTCTCAAACAATTCTTTCTCAGCTCTTTCCTTCTCCTTTACTTTATGTCGCTCTTCTTTAGTAAGCCCATCCATCTGCCATTTTATGTCCTTTACCTCAAACTCATAAGTATTTTTTTTCTCTTCTATCTCAGCCAGCAATGTAAGCAATGCCTCTCTTTTCTGCAAAAGCCTGTCCTTTTGTAATTCCAGTTCATGAATTTCTTCTTTCTTTTTTTCATACTCTTTTTTTAACTTTGCAAGATTCCTGGTTATTTCCATTGCCTTTTCATCTGAATGAGCAACACTTTGCTTCTTTTCATTTATCTCCTTCTCATTTCTTTCTATTTCCTTCTTTAAATCCTTCAATTTTTTTTCTACATCTCCCCGCCTTTTTTCCTGCTGGGTAAGCTGTTTTATAATCTTTTTGAGGTTATTTTCGAGCTCTTTTTTCTCTTCCTGCCCTTCATGCATCTCCTTTGTAAAATAATTTATTTTTTCCTTTGCCTTTATTGTCTCTTCTCTCAGAGCATTTACCTTTTCTTTTAATTCCTCTATTTCACTTCCTCCTATCCCTGCTATCTTTTCCTCTAATTCCTGAAATTCAATTTGCTTTTTCTGATATATTTCCTTTAGCCTCTTATATTCCTTTTCATACCTTTCCCTTTCTTTTTGATATGATTCAATCTGCTTTTCAACTCCCATCAATTCCTTCTCTATTTCAATCTTTTTCTTATATGAAAGTAACGACTTTGTCCTCTCCAAATCTTCTTTTAATTTTTTATAGGCAAGGGCGCCATCTCTGTCTTTTTTTAACTGACGAAGTTGATTTTTTATTTCCCTCAATACAACCTCTATATATTCTATGTTCCTCTTAACTTCCTCCTCTTCTTTTTCCGCTTTTTCTATATCCTTATCAAATTCTGCCACTCCGGCAATCTCATCGATTATTTTCCTCCTCGGAACATCTCCCATCTCTACCACTGCTGTAACATCCCCTTGCTGGACAATACTGTTGGCGGATATATTTGCAGTTGTTAACAATTGAACAAAATCAGAAAGGGATGCTGCCTTTCCGTTTATGTAAAAATAACTGTAATAATTATCGGGATCATCAGGGAGAGGAGCTCTTTTTATTTTTCTTGTTAATACAATCTCATCCTCTGGTATCGGCAATCTTCTGCTTTTGTTATCAAATACCAATGAAACCTTGCATTGATTGACCTTTTCCTTCCCCCCATTAAAAATTAAATCTGTTAGACGTCCCGCCCTTATAATTTTTGAGCTTTTTGGTCCCAAAACAAAGAGAATGGCATCAGCAATATTTGATTTTCCTGAGCCATTTGGTCCAGTTATGGCTGTAAATCCCGGGAGAAAGGGTATTTTTATTTTACGTCCAAAAGATTTGAAGTTTTCCAACTGTACTTCTTTAAGATACATAAATCCCATCCCACTTCTTTTGAGGGATAAATAATAAAGAAGTGATATATAAAATTGTTGATGTTTTTATTTTCTATCTTCGATATGCAACATATATATCTGCTTCTATCATTTTCA
>CAZHBO010000014.1:0-20566 GCA_964530745.1 uncultured Thermoplasmatales archaeon
TTGGGAATGGGGATGTATTGGGAGAGGAGAAAAAATAAGAAATTAAAATCATAAGCCCTATTCCCATATGTGGTGAATGCAGAATTTGAATTATAAAATTTTTTATTTTGTCCCACCTTAATTTTTATTCCTCTGAGTATGTTTTCCCCATGCATCCACATAAACAATTTCTTCCATTGCTTTCCTCTCCTCTTTTTCTTTTTCATCATTGGAATAGCCAACAGGTAAGATAGTTTCCAGCCTATACTCATCAGGTATTTTCAGGTAATCACATAATTCTTTTGTATCTGGAGGGGTGTATGTCACAGTTGCCAAACCCTTTTCCTCTAAGGCTAATAAAAAATAACCAATTGCAAGCCATGTGGATTGGATAAAGTAAGGAACTTTTTTGAAAGATAGAATAATTACTAGAAAGGGAGCATTTTCCAAAAATTCCTTTTTCCAAGAAATGTGTTTTTCTTTCAGCCATTCTGCAAGTTTGCCGCCTACACTTTCATGGAATTTTCTCTCTCCTCTTTCGCATATTTTCCTTATCTCTTTCTTTTTTCCTTCCTCCCTTACAATTAAAAATTTCCATGGTTGAGCATTCATTCCAGATGGTGCCTCTCTTGCAACTTGAATGCAGTATAAAATATCGTTGATGGATGGTTTCTTTCTCTTAAATTTTCTAACTGTTTTCCTCCTTTTTGCCATGCTTCTTATATCCATAACCTTTATGAAAATTAAATTTAATAACTTATGCACCTTGCTCTTTCACCGATAAGGATAAATATAACCATTCTATATTTGCCCGATTACCATGCCAGCAAAAGTAAATAAGGAATGCTGTATTGCATGTGGAACTTGTGAAGAAGATTGTCCAACTGGGGCAATAAAGATAGATGAATATGCAGTAGTAGATGAAAATGAATGTATTGAATGTGGAAGATGTGTAGAAGTCTGTCCACAGGAATGTATAACCATATGATTAAAATGAAAGAAAAGGTGAAAGAAGTAATAGACCAAGTGCGTCCTGCCCTGCAAGCAGATGGGGGGGATGTTGAACTAGTGGAAGTAGATGAAGAGAATGGCATCGTCAAAGTCCGCCTGACCGGGGCATGCAGGGGATGTCCGATGTCCCAATTGACCCTTCAAATGGGGATAGAAAGGGAGTTAAAGAGCAAGATACCAGAGGTTAAGAAAGTTGTTTCTGTTTAACCACAATTTGTACATCCATAACATTTGTGCCTGTTTGTTTAGTAAAGATAACATCTCCAACTTTTCTAAAAAAAGTGAATGAGTCATTATTTTGTAGGAAAGAATCTGGAGATAATTTTTTCTTTCTTGCTTTTTTCATGCTCCATCCATCTATAATAGCTCCTGCTGCATCACTGTTCCCATCTTTCCCATCGGTTCCGCATGAAAGAAGGACAATGTTTTCTCCTTCTATTTCCTTTATTGCTCCAAGAGCAATTTCTTGATTCCTTCCTCCTTTTCCTTTGCCCTTTACAACAACCGTCGTTTCTCCACCAAAAATTAGAACAGCTTTTTCTCTAGGGAAAACTTTTGCATATTCTGCAATTGCTTTACCCACTTCCCTTGCCTCTCCAGTGAGGGAGGTGCTAACGACCTTGGCGTAATATCCCATTTCTTCTGCTTTTTTTTTCGCCTCTTCACAAGCCATTTCATTGTTTGCAATAATGAATGGATGAACATGCTCAAATTCCTCTTTGGGTGTTTCCTCTATTTCCCCTTTCATTCCTTTCATAATAATTTCATCAACTTCCTTTATTTTTCCCCATATGTTATATTTTTTAAGGATGTTTTGGGCATCGCTGTATGTAGTTGTATCCTTAACAACAGGACCAGATGCAACAAATTCCAATTTATCTCCAATTACATCAGAAATTATTAAAGCAATGATTGTTGCCTTTATTTTTTTCGCTAACTGTCCTCCTTTTACAAAAGAAAGATGCTTTCTAACTGTATTCAACTCCTCTATATTGCATCCAGCATTCATGAGCATTTCTGTAACTTTTCTTAAACTGCTTAAGGAGATGCGAGGCTTGCACAAAAAGGATGAGCCACCTCCAGAAATGAGGAGTATAACGAGGTCATTTTTTTTCGCTTTTTCAGCTATTCTCAGCAATTTTTCTGTTGCATAAACATTCTTTTCCTCTGGCAGAGGATGGGAAGCATTATAGACTGTAATGCCATGCACTTTTTGCTTTTCATTAGTTATAATGCATCCTTCCTTTATCGGCAGAATTTCTTTTACTGCTTTTGCCATAGCAACACTTGCCTTACCAAATCCAAGAAGATATATGTCATCGAACAATTCTAAAGAAAATTTTTCTTTCCCCACCTTAAAAATAGAATCATCTAGGGATATGAATGAGTATACAGCATTAAATCCGTTTACTCGCTGAAGAGCATTCTCCAGCATTATCAATGCATCCTCTCTAGCATTCTTCAAATGAAAGGGAGCATTGGAGACAAGCGAATTAAAATTTTTAATGAGCATTAATATTAAACTAAAAATAATACTTAACCCCATCGAAGGACGTATATATAAAAAATGATTTTTCATCCGTGATTCAAAAAATTGTTTCAAGTTTTTCCTTCATGGTCATTCTTGCCATCGTTTTAGGAGCAATCACAGGAGGATTTCCTGTATATTCAAATGAAATAGCAACGGTTGCTCTCCTAATTGCCATGATAGTATCTATGACCAGCGTATCTCTAAAAAATGTTGATATAAGGGAGGAAAAGAAAGGATTTTTTTATGCCTTTCTCATCAATTTCGGATTTTTATCATTCCTCACTCTTTTGTTAGGCTTTTTCTTTTTTGGTCAGAAAGAATTATGGGAGGGGTTTGTTGTTATGGCTGCAGTTCCTCCGGCAATTGCTATTGTTCCTTTGACAAAAATATTGAGAGGTGATACAACTTTTTCTCTTTTCTCCATACTTCTCCTTTACATTTCCTCTCTTTTTTTAACTCCTTTATTCATCTTCATATTTCTTTCAAAAGAGATTGATATATTTGGCTTACTCCAGACAACCTTTCTCCTCATACTTCTCCCTCTCCTCATTTCAAGATTTATAAAAATTAAACTTGATACATCTCTCATCTCTAATTTTTGCTTTTTCATTGTTGTATTTGCAATGATAGGAAGTAATAGAGAATTTTTATTCAAAGAGTGGGAGATTTTGCTGCCCCTCTCCGTTGCATTGTTTATAAGAACATTTGGGAGTGGGAGCATTGTGAAATTCATCGGGAAAAAATTGAAAGTAAGAGAAAGTAGGATTATTTCATACTCTCTTTTTGCCTCCTTCAAAAATGATGGACTGGCGATGATTCTTGCCTCATCCCTTTTTTCAGCGAGGGCAGCATTTCCCGCCCTTCTTGCAATTGTTTTTGAAATGATGTGGATGTGTTGCCTGGAAGCAAAAATTGTATAAGATAAGTCTAAAAATGGTTTTTTCATTCATCTTTGATGAAATCTTTTATTTCTAAAAAAAGATGCTTGCTTTGGACAGGGATTTTTTCATTTATCTTTATTCTGTCCTTGGACTTTTGGAACTGGGGAAAGGATAAACCTTTCTTATTTTCAGTGCCTTTTTGGGTATGGTATATTATGCTGTTAACGCTTTCCCTATCCTTATTGTTCACCATATTTTCAAAAACTTGCTGGAAGATAGAATGATGATTATAGCCCTCTTCATTTATTTTTTACTCTTGCTTTTAATTGGGATATATGCCAACAAAAAAACTGGTAAAACACCAGAGGATTATTTCCTTGCCAATAGAAGTTTTGGTCCCATCATTTTATTCTTTACCATAGCTGCTACAAATTTTTCTGCTTTTACATTTCTAGGATTTGCTGGTAAGGCATACACAAGCGGATTTGGACAATACGGAATAATGGCTTTTGGGACAGGCATGATGGCAATCATGTTTTACGTCATAGGCAGAAAGGTATGGATTTTAGGAAGAAAAAGGAGATATCTTACACCAGCAGAACTTATTGGGGACAGATTTTCTTCTCCATCCCTTCGCATGCTTTTTATGCTTGTAATGGTTGCTTTCACCATTCCCTACCTTGCGATACAGGCAATTGGAGCAGGATACATAATTCAATACATTTTTCCAAGAATAAGTATGAAATTTGGCGCAATTTTAGTAACCATCATCATTACTTTTTATGTCATGGCAGGAGGAATGAAAGCATCTGGGTGGACAGATGTTTTACAGGGAGTTATAATGATTGTTGCCATGGTGCTTGCTTTCATATTTGTTGCCCATGGGCTAGGTGGCTTTGAGGTTGCAACAAAAAATGCATATGAAGCAAATCCCTCGTTATTTTCACGTCCAGGCAATGGATTCTTCACTCCTCAAATATGGCTTTCCTTCATGCTATTATGGATTTTTTGTGATCCAATGTTTCCCCAAATTTTTAGTAGATTTTACACTGCAAAGAGTGAAAAATCCTTGCAGGTTTCGATGATATTTTATCCTATCATCGTTTCCCTCCTTTTTTTCTTTCCTGTTATAATTGGAATATGGGCAAATGCGGCACCCATAGAAATTTCAGGAAATGAAGACACAGTCTTACCATTAATGGTAAAGAATTTCGCTCCCTATCCAGTATTTGGGTTTGTGATGCTTGGCGCCTTGGCAGCTCTAATGTCAACCGCGGATTCTCAATTGCTTTCCATTTCCTCTATGATTTCTCACGATATTCCCTTAATAAAAAGAAAAAAAGTAATAGCTACAAGAATAATGGTGCTCCTGCTTTCTTTATTCACCATTTTTTTCGTTATTTTTAGTTACGACCCAACGGTGGGAATAATGGGTACATTGGTAAATACAACATTTTCAGGACTCATTGTTTTATCCCCTATAACCCTCGCAATTTTATACTGGAAGAGAGTGACAAAATGGGGTTGCATTGCAGGAATAGTTTTTGGGGAAAGCATGGTATTTTTATATAAATACATTCCATTACCAACATATGGCTTTCTTCCAGGGATAATCGCCTTTTTGTTTACAACCATTGTTATGATTTTCGTTTCATTATTTACAAAGCAACAACCAGAAAAAATTTTGAATGAATATTTTAAAAAGTAGTTAAGCAAAAATATCTATTGTTGTGATTTTATATTCTATCCTTCCATCTTTATCATCTTTTAACCCACTGTTACCATCATCACTTCCATCGGATGATGGCAAACGTGGATCATTCCATTGCATGGAATGCCCTATATCATCTCCTATGTAGTAATTTTTTATTTCAAGGTAGTAGCCACTACTGTCCTTAGAGGGATCTGCTCCATTTATATCCAGCATCTCCTCCCCTATTGCATCCTTGTCATACATCTCTATCCTGATATTATGATAAGGCTCATCATCAGAAATATTGCATCGGACACTCCAATTTACCTTATAATCTTTATCTATCTCCAATTCCTGTGGACCAGTTGTTGGCAGTTCTCCTATAAGCTCATTATCCACATAAATCCTAAAAAATATTTGCCCTGTATCTTTATAGAAAGGCCATACACCATCAACAAAATCTTTTACCCTCACCTTGGTTATTGTTACTTCTATTCCAGCATCATGCTTTGGAATAAGATCCCAGCCATCCTTGATGCCATCACCATCTGTATCTGGATTATGTGGATCGGTTCCCTCCTGATATTCCTTGAGATTGGTCAATCCATCGCCATCTGGGTCTTCATTAGCATCAGTTGGATCATTAGGGTTTAAATTATTTTCTTTCTCCCAATTGTCAGGAATATCATCACCATCTTTATCTGGCTTATTCGGACTGCTGGATATGTCTTTGTAAACAATAGGGGCAACAATGATTGCCAATATTATTACAATAATGGCTACAAATATTGCAAGGAAAATTTTTCCAGATTTCACTTCCCTTTTTTTAGGAATTGACTCCTTCAAAGGGGCACCACATGCTTTGCACTCTTCTGCATCATCTGGATTCTCTTCATCACATATAGGACACTTTATAACCATTTTCTTAAGTATATCCCTGGTGCACTTAAAAATTTATTTATAGTTAGCTACTCAAAATCTCTTCAACCATTTTTCTGAATTCTGAGGGAAGGACTGTTCTCTCTATAATTTTTTTCGCTCCAGCTTCCTCCAAACTTTTTGCCCAAGCTGTTGCAAACCATGCAGTATAACCATAAATTTCTGCATCTGGATCCATATTCATAATTTGACGGGTTGCCTCTACGCCATCTATTTTCCCGCTTCCCCATTGGGTTAGATTTAAATCCATGATGACGAGGTCTGGTTTTTTCCCTTTTTCCATGAGTACACGATATTTTTCCACACCTTCCTCTCCTGTCAAAGCACTATAAACAAGAATGGGAATGCGAGAACGGGAGAGATTTCTTCTAATCAAATCCTGCATCGTTTCTTCATCGTCAATTACGAGAACAATTTTCTTATCCCCCATGCAAAAAGAGAATGACTCTTACCTTATATATTTTCCTTATATATTGCTCAAATCATTCCTCAAAAAGCATATATGGAACGCCTTCCTTTATTGGGTAAACAAGATTGCAAGAATTGCATATAAAAGTGCCTTCCAAAATTTCATCCCCTTCCTTTTTTTTAACTTCCAGATGCAAATCCCCATGGCATTTTGGGCAACATATCATTTCAATAAATTTTTCTTTCATGGAAATGAATAAACAAATTAAATAAAAAGATGATTATTATGCATGCGCCTCGCTCTCAAAATAGCCTATGATGGAAGGGCATATCATGGATATGCGCGCCAGCCAAATGTTAAAACCATCGAAGGGGAAATTATTGACGCCCTATTGGAAATAAAGGCAATAGAAAGCGTTGAGGAAGCTAAACTGCATGTTGCATCTAGAACAGATAAGGGAGTGAGTGCATGGGGAAATGTGATTGCATTCAACACTTCAATGAAAAAAGATTCCATCATCAATGCCTTATGCCATTTATTTAAAAACATATGGATAATTGGATATGCAAGCGTTGAAAAAAATTTTCATCCGAGGTATGCGAAGCAAAGGAAGTACAGGTATTACCTTGTCAATAATGGCTTGGATATCAAAAAAGTGAGGGAAGTAGCAGAGCTTTTCATTGGAGAGCATGATTTTTCCAATTTTGCAAAGATAGAAAATAAGAATCCTATAAGGAAAATAGATGATATAGTTATTCACGATGGCAAAATTATTAAAGTAGATTTTACTGCAAAAACATTCCTATGGCATCAGGTGAGGAGAATAGTATCTGCTATTGAAAAAGCAGGAGAAGGGACACCAATTGATGAGATAAAAGATGCTTTAGCCGGAAGAAAAAAAACAAATTTTGGAATTGCCCCACCAGAAAATCTGGTTTTGATGGATGTAGTGTATCCGAAAAATTTAAATTTCCATTACTTAAAATATGTCAAAGATATATTAAAAATGAAGAAAATGGATATGGAAAAGAAATCAATGATGCTTGATGACATGGAAAAATTTTTATTCGAAAAGTGAACACAAGCGAAATAAATAAATATACTCCTCCCATTACTATATCAAGGTGATTATGTTATGACGGCAAAAGGAATGAAATTTATTTTGGCTTTCGGGATAGTATCTCTTTTATTGATGCCCACCATTGCATCAGTTTCCTCAAATAATGTAGAGGAAACGGTATCTGTAAATTGTGCCATATTAAAACCAACTGGAAAAACTCTGCATGTAGAGAAAGCAATTTCTGTTAAAGATGCTAGTAAGTTGTCCAATGAATGCAATGAAGCAGCACAAGCATTCAAGGTGTTTTATGATAATAGTTCCTCAGATCAAGAAAGAGAGTGGGCAAAGAAGATTATAGAAAATACCATAAATATGATGAAAGAACTGGGAATATTGCCAGAAGACTACAAATTTAATATAAACAGCTTGTTATGTTGGCCATTTAGCTGGTTTTTTGGTCCATCCCATGGCTTTGATTTCCTCACACCTGTAGTTAGCATCGGAAGTGGATGCTCATGGATACCTCTTTACCCAGGAGAGGCTTTCCTTGGAGTGATGCTACGACCAATATTTACCTTTTATCTTCTCGGCTACACAGGCTCCCTCAGTGTTAATTTACTCCCACCAAGGATAGAGTATTGGGACTTGGTTGGTCCACAAGCTTTTATCATATGGGGGTTTACAGGCATCTACATTGACTTCGGCAAAATAGGGCTGGGCATTCCAAATACCCAATTCATGATGGGGTATTGTGTACTTACAGCTGGGATAAGCCTCCTCTAACCCTTTTTTCTCTTCCAAAAGTTTATTAAGGGAATTTGTATTTAGTTTTTAATGGGTGGGCAATTGAAGGCATGGCTACAACTGGTGAGACCTTTTACTCTCGTTGCACCATTTATTGCAGTATTCTTTGGTGTCATCATTCAACTCTCTGCCTATGGAAACCTTTCTTCTTTCCTTTCCCACTTGCATATCATCATATTTGCATCCCTTGCTCTGGCTGCAGCACAAGGAGTGGGACAGATTTTAAACCAGGTGGAAGATGTTGAAATAGATATTGCAAATAATAAAGACTATCGTCCAATACCAAGTGGAAGGATAAGTATTGAAAAAGCAGAGCTTGCTGCATGGACTCTTGCAATATTTTCTATTTTAGCAAGTTTTTCAATCAGCACACCATACGGAATATTTATCATCTTTTTCCTCTTCTTTGGAACAATATATAATATTGAACCTTTTAGATTGAAAAAGCGCCTTTGGATGAATACAGCATCCCTTGCTGTCTGCCGTGGTCTCATGCCCCTTCCAGCTGCATGGAGCATCTTTGGCAATCCTTTTGACCCTGCTCCTTGGCTTTTGGGAAGCATTATGGCTTTGTGGGTACTTGCATGGCAGAACACAAAAGATTTGAATGATGTGGAGGGAGACAAAAAGTATGGGATAATAACCCCCGCAGTCTATCATAACTTCAAAACACTAACAAAGATAATTGGAATGCTGTCTCTTCTAGCGTTCTTCCTTCTTGCTGTTTACATAAAATTTGGTTTACTTCCATCAAAAATGGTCACTCTCTTTCTTTTATTGATCCCAACCATATGGATGTTTTATAGAATGGTGAAAAGGAGAATAACACTCACTTCTTTAGAAAATAATGATTTATGGGCATCCTTTTATTTAACTCTTGCAAGCTTCTATGTAATAGCAGCAGCAACCTACCTTATAGGACCTTACCTTACCCTCTTTTCCTAGCATAGCTGCTTGCTCATATATACTCCATCCTTCTTGTATCCTAAGCTACGGTAATATTCTTTTACACCTACTCCACTTAAAACCAACAATTTTTCACATCCCTCCTTTTCTGCAATTTTTTCTGCCTCCTCAATTAACTTTTTTCCATAGCCACGGTGCTGCCATTCCTCACCTGGCTCCTTTTTTAAAGGGAGGGAAATACCGCTCACCTTTAGCTCTCTGATAATGGCATCTTTTTTGCCTATCTCAGCACGGTGAGAGGCGAAGGGGAAGCGAAGCCTTAAATATCCAATAAGGATGTCGTTCTTCTTATCTTCCATTGAAATAAAAATTTCTTTTCCACCACTTGCTTTATATTTTCTTTTAACCAATTCTATTTTCTCTGGAAATATTTTATCCTTATAGGCGCGATGACCAACTTCCCTGCATCTTATACATCTGCATCTCCATCCATTTTCCTTCATTTTTTTTAATACCAGCTGACGGAGATTGCTTTTTTTTATCCCTCCTTCTATCAATGGAGCAGGTATGTCTCTCTCTATCCTCTGAATGCGAACCCATGGTGGAACATATTTCTTCATCTCTGCAATGAGAGATATTGCCTCTTCCGATGACAAAGGAGCATATTTCCCTTTTTTCCATTCCTCGTGCAACAAAGAAGGTTTGACAACCAAGGTGGGATATATTTTTATCATATCTGGCTTGAATCGCTCATCACTAAAAATCATCTTAAAAGAGTCCATATCATTTTTTATTGTGGAATGAGGCAATCCTGGCATGATATGGTAGCAAACTTTCAATCCAGCATCCTTACATATCCGCGTTGCATCCGCTATATCACTTACACCATGACCCCTTTGAATGGCATACAGCACGCGGTCATCCAAAATTTGCACTCCCAGTTCCACCCTTGTCGCTCCAAATGAAAGAATTTTATCTACATGGCTGAGCCTGCACCAGTCAGGTCTAGTCTCTATAGTTAGACCAATACATCGATGCCTTGCTTTTTCATTTTTTTCCATTGCCTTCTGTAATGATTCACTATCTTCACCATTAAGAGCATCATAACAGCGCTTTACAAACCATTCCTGATAAAAAAAATCTCTGGAAGTAAATGTTCCTCCCATAACTATCATTTCTACTTTATCAACTGAATGTCCTATGGCTTGCAACTGCTCAATCCTTTTCTTTGTCTGCGTGAAGGGGTCGTAGCCATGCATAATCGCCCTCATTGCTGCCGGCTCCTTTCCTGTATAGCTCTGCGACGAAAAAGGCGGTCCACCGGGGCAGGGAAGACATCGCCCATGCGGGCACGGATATGGAGAGGACATGACAGCAACAACTGCAACTCCAGAAATGGTTCTAACAGGCTTTTTCCTCAATAGTTTTATTACCCTCTCGTCCTTTGTTTTTATATGGGAGAGTATTTCGGAATTTGTGGGGAGTCTGGATAGACAATATTTCTTCCCAAAATATTTTTTAATCCGATGGATATCTTCTTTGCTTGCAATTTTCCCATTTTTTATGCCGTATAAAATCTCCTTTGCTATTTTTTTTATATATTCCTCCTTCTCAATACCCATGCTATGTATACGCTATACTATTGTCTTTTTTCCCTTCTTCCCCTCCAAAATATTTGTGGAGTATTTCATCCTCATCATCAATAAATGTTTCCCTCAATCTAGTTATACATCCCTTCAATTCATCATCTTTTATACCTATTTCAGTATATATTCTGCTTATGAGCTTGACCAAATCAGCAAATATGGGGAAAAGAGCATCTTGCGTTTCATATATCTCTTCAAGCAGTGCTTCGTTATATCGAATAGCTTCTTCAATTTCTTCCAAACGCTTTTTTATTTCATCTAATTTCTTCATTTTTTCACCTTTCTGCGCTTGCTCACATGAAAAATAGAACTACTTATTAAATGTTATCTTCCTTCTTGTTACTATGAGGAGAATGCTCAAAAGAACGAAAATTATCTCGAAGCCGGGCGTGCTCTTTGCCTTAATTTCTATTGTCTTAGTTATCTTTGCCTCATCCCCATCATCGTCTTTGACAGTAAGCGTTACCTTATACTTTCCTCCCTTTTCATAGGAGTGAACAGGATGTTGCTCATTGGAAGCGCTCCCATCTCCAAAATCCCAGTGCCATGAAACGATGTTTCCATCGGTATCACTGGAAACATCTGTGAAGTTTATTTTCTCACCTACAGATGGCTTCTCTGGAATAAAGAAAAATTCAGCAGTTGGAGGAACATTTTTTACAGTAACCTCTGCTACCTTTACTGACGTTGCTCCATTGTTGTCTGTAACAGTAAGTTTTACCGTATAAACGCCATTATCATAATATGTATGGCTTGGATTTTTGTCTTTACTGTAACTACTCCCATCTCCAAAATCCCATGTGTAGTTGACAATGCTTCCATCTGCATCAGTAGATGCATCTGTAAATTGAATACTTTCTTTAGCATTTGGTGAGAAAGGAGACCATGAGAAGTTTGCAACTGGAGGAATATTTTTTACTTCAATTTTTGCCGTTATATTTCCTTCCTCTCCATAACTATCGGTGATGGTGAGGGTAACGTTGTATATCCCGCTATGTGAATAAGCATGTTTTGGATTTTGGTCATCGCTCGTATTTCCATCTCCAAAATCCCAGTGCCATGAAACAATATCCATCTTTCCATTTGGGTCTGTAGAAGTATCTGTGAATATTACATATTCCAATGAAAATGGTTTTTGTGGATAGTATGTAAAGGAGGGAATTGGAGGGCTATTTGGAATACTCGCAGCCCCTTCATACAGTTCCATCAATGGATATCTATCTTCGCTCTTTCCCACCTTATACGGCATATCTCCTATCCCATCGCTTCCAGAAATATTTTGACTCGGACCATTGAATTTATCTATGCCAGCATAGTCACTCCAGTAATTGCCACCCGAAGGATATCCATTATCCCATGTATTATTTGCATTATCATATGCATTTTTGTGATTATAAGCAAAATTATTGTGGTAAATGAAATTGTGCTCTCCTTCAATCCACATACCATATTCATTTCTCCAAAAAGAATTATTGAAAAAGATGTTTTCATCACCCTTTACCTTTGCCCCATAATAATTATGATGAATCAGACATTTTGATATGTTATTCATTGTTGAATTTATAATCACCATGCCATTGGTGCTATTAAAAATAGAGCAGTTGTTTATCTCGCTATGAGAGGAATTTATGATATAAAATCCAAAAGTATTGTTAAATAGGTAGCATGAAAAAATATTTACATTTTGGGAATGATTTAGCATTATCGCATATTCATTATCATATATGTTTTCGGAAGAGTAAATTGTGCCTGTACAATAAGATGATAAAATTCCGTATACATTACCATGAAAAGTGGAATTGAATATATTGAAAGAAGTGGAGATGAACTCACATCCTATGTCGTTGTTAATAAATGAAGAAAGTGAAATGTTCGTTGAAGAATTAAAAACATACATTCCTTTGGAATTATTAAAGAAAGTAGAATTTTCAATGTTTTCCATAGATCCATCACTTGTTATGCCAGTATTGCATTCCATGAAAGAACTATTTTGTATTTCTGCCTCAGAGCTTTTTAAATTTATTCCGTTTTCATTGCCGAACAATTTATCATTGAAAAATTGGATGTCATAGGAGTTTGTTATATCTACGCCGTCTTCATTTGCAGAGATATTGTTGCCTTTAATGACGGTATGGCTTGCTTTGAAGAGGCGGATACCCCCTCTCTCATTATTTTTTATTGTGTTATTTTTTATTACGCTTCCATCTATATTCTCAATATTGATTCCCAGCCAATTTTCTTTTATTTCATTTCCCGAAATGGAAAAATCTCCACTTATCTCATCTAAGGCGTAAATATTTATGCCTCTCTGTCCATTTTGATAAATACTGCATTCAAGGAGGGAAACATGGGATGATGATTGGAATAATATGCCATCGTTAAGGTTGTGATTTATATCTGCATTTTCAAATAAAATATTCGTTGAGGAAAGAATGAAAGAGCCTTCAATATTATTTTGGAATGAGCAATTTTTTATTGATACCTCATTTGACCCCGCAAGAAGGGCTCCTTCGCCATTATTGGAAATACTAACATCCATCAAAGTAATGTTTGTGCATCCCACCAAGGCAATGTACCCGGCTGGTTCTTGCAAGATGATATCGCTTTCATTCACTAAGTAATAAAATGGTTCTCCATTTATTGTATTAGATGTATCAATATTCTCATAAAAGTCGTTGACTGACAAACCCTCCATATCAAAATTATAAATGTTATTTGCAAATTGGTTTTGATAAAGCATGTTATTTGGTGACTGAGAGAGAACCAAGCCAAAATCGTTTTCCTTTATTTCATTATCTCTAAGGATGGAATGGGTGCACCACATGAATTCCATGCCATTGCTACTACCTTCCACACTTTGATTAATGAACTTGCAAAAATGACTCTTTTCCATTGTTATACCTTTGCTGTTTGAGAAAAATGTATTATTCATGGCGGTAATATTCTTACAATTTTTTCCATATATGCCATTGCTATTCTTTGAGAAAGAAGAGTTTGATATTGAAATGAATGAGGAATTGAAGAGGCGCATGCCGTAATCGTTCCATTCAAAGGAAGAGTAAGAAAATTCTCCTGAAGTTGAGTTTTCTATTTCAATTCCATATGTATTGTTTTCAATAGTTGTATTATTCATGAAAATATAAGAAGAGAATGCTGCAACTCCTTTATTACTATGTGCTAAAGACGTATGATTTATGAATAAACTGCTTTTTTCAGCATTTATAGTATAGATATTTTCATTCAAATGGGAATTTGTAAGGTAAAATGATGAATTTGTAACAAAAAATCCGTAAGAATTGTTATGAAATATGGATGAGTGTACTTTTGTTGTAGAATTTTCCATCTCTATTCCTTTCTCATTTCCCCAGAAAGTGCAATTGAATAATTCTATATTTTTTGAAGAAGTGCAATTAATTCCTTCATCATGTCCATTGAAAGTGCTGTGGGATATGTTTACATTGCTGACATTTTGGATGAAAATAGCAGTGGATACATCTGAGAGCATGCAGTTATGAATATATGCATCAGAAACGTTTTCAATTTTTATCCCATATATTCCACCAGCAAAATCACAATTTCTTAGCTGAACATCATTTCCATAAATGCTTATTCCCACATCATTTTTGGTAAATGTATTCTTTTCTATTATGGCATTATTTGCCATCAAAGAAATACCATATCCATTTTGGATGAATGTATTTTCAACCATAGAGAATGTTACATCTGATGAAATAACTACGCCATAAGGATTAAACTTGATAGTGTTATAAACAATTTCATTTCCTGTTCCTTTCTCTATTTTTATGGCATAGAGTCCTAGGTATGAAAAGATATTATCATGTATGCTATTTTTGCTTCCTTCTATGATAAATATGCCCCCGGTTATGCCATCATGAATCTTCATTTCATAAATTGAATTATCATTTGAGGCATTGATTACAATAGATTCCCCGCATTCCATTATTTCATCTTTCAAAATTGAGTTGTTATTTCCTCCATTTATGTAAATTCCAATCTTATTATCCATAAATGTGCAGTTTTTGATGGTATTATTATCAGATTGTATCTCTATCCCAGAGGCATCAGAGGCATTTTGAATGATGAATCCATTTATTTCAATACCCCCTTCTACGAGCGTAAAGGCATTTCCAGTGGCAGATGCATCAACTACAGCATTTTCTGCAGCTATAAAAACAGGCTTATCTACGACTACACTTTCTCTGTAGGTTCCCTCTAAGACGTAGATAAAAGCATGGGAGGATGCATTATCAATCCCTTCTTGGATTGTTTTAACATGTTTTTCGTCATACCATTCTGGTGGAGCATCATCATCAACATAGATTTCCGCGACAACGAGCATCTCCTTCTTTTTCCATGAAATATCTCCATTATCATCCATAACGGTAAGATTCACAGTATATGTTCCATTCTTGGCATAAGAATGCGTTGCATTTCTCTCATAGCTCACATTTCCATCTCCAAAATCCCATGTCCAGTTAACAATGACGCCATCTACATCATAAGATTTATCTGTAAAGTTTATTGTTTCCCCTATAACAGGATAATATGGATCCCAGGAGAAGTCGGCAACAGGCGGAGCATTTACAACCTCTATATTCTTTGAAACGGAGGAAAGACCATGATTATCATCTATAACTTTTAGAGTTACCACATATGTTTTTTTATTGGAGTATTGATGATTTGGATTCTTCTCATAGCTTATATTTCCATCTCCAAAATCCCATGTGTAGTTTACTATTGTTCCATCATCGTTGGATAAATCAATGAAAGAAACAATGCTTACTATTGTTGGATACTCGGGCGTCCATGTAAAATCAGCAGTAGGCAAAGGATTTGTAAAATCTATCGTTTTGGAGGTCTCATTTTTCTCATTATCATCATCTTCTACTGTCAAAGTTACAGTATATGTTTTATTTTTGGAATATTGATGGAGTGGATTTTGCTCATAGCTCACATTTCCATCTCCAAAATCCCATGTCCAGTTAACAATGCTTCCATCTGGATCACTGGAGTAATCCAGAAATCTTATTGCATTCCCCTCTCTTGTCCAATAAAAATCTGGCTTGGGGGCTACATTGAATACATGAATCTGCTTTGTTGCAGAATTACCACCACTGGAGTGATCTCTAACAACCAGAGTTACGTCATAGTTTCCATTATCGGCAAAACGATGGGTAACATTCTTACCATATGCAACGCTTCCGTCACCAAAAACCCATGTCCAGTTGTATATGTCCTCATATCCATCTGGGTCTGTGGAGTTATCAAAGAAATATACCGTTTGCTGTGTCGTCGGTGTTTCTGGCGACCAGTAGAAGTCAACATTTGGTTCTCCGTCAAGCATATTTAAATATCTAGATATGCTGATTATTCCCCCATCGCTTTTTTTCATGAGCAATATAATGCTATAGTTTCCAAGAGAACCATACACATGCATCGTTTTATTGCCATAGCTTATATTTCCATCTCCAAAATTCCATGTGTAATTAATTATATTATAGCCCAAGGAAAAGGCTGTGAAATTTACTTTTTCACCACTATAGCTCCAATAAAAATCTGCTGCCTTATGGGCATATTTTGGTAATGAACCTTCTGATTGTTGTACATTTATCTCCATTCCAACTATCAGTGAAATTGTAAGTATCAAAGCAAAAATGATTTTTGATTTTCCTTTCGCGAACATGGTGTCCCCCAGTTTTTATTTTTAAAATGAATATTGTATGCTTATTTATAAATTTGTGTGATGGGTTACGATTTTACTTATCTCACCTGCATGGATGATTCCATTTTTCACATAGGCGTTCATGATTTTTATTTTTCTTCCTAAAAGTCCCTGTATTTCCCTTACCCTTTCATCCCATAACATTATCTCCCTCTCCCCAGATTCGTCTTCCATAATAACTTTCGCCAAGAACCTTTCCCCATTTTCTGTGAAAAATATTTTTGTTGGATTTATTTTCAAAATTTTTCCCTCTATGTTTGCAATCCCTTTCTTTAACTCGCTCAATCTTTTCCATTTTTTTGTTTTTACCTCTATATTCGTATTTATTTCAATAGCACTCCATTTTCCAACATTTACTTCCAGTCCATAATAGCCCTCTTTTACATAGCCATTGATGATTTTTATGGTGCATCCTTCCCACAATTTTTTTTGGATTACAAGCTCTACATCAGCATCCCATAAAACCAGGATGCAACTTCCAGTATCATCAGCAATGATAATGTTAACAACCTTCCCTTTTTTTGTTTCCTTTACCTCTCCAATTTCCTCAACTTTTGCATATAAAGTAGCTTCCATTGGCGCTTCAATTTCTTCAATTTTTTTTGCCAAAAAAAAATTCCTTCCGAGTTTATCTACAACCAAAAAAGCAGCAGTGATGTCATCGATAAGATATTCATACGCTTCCCTTTCTTTCTCAACTAATTTTTCAAATTCATCTCTGTCAAGCATATCTTTAACTTTTTCATAAATCATTTCTTTTGTTTTTTCCACGACCAAGGATGCATTAGCTCATGATAAATTTTTATATCATTCCCTTATTAAATACCATGGCTATTTTACAAGTAGCACTAGATTTGGTAAATGCTCATCGCGCAATTCAAATAGCAAAAGAGGCGATAGAAGGAGGAGCAGATTGGCTGGAGGCAGGCACACCTTTAATAAAATGTGAAGGACTTGAAATTGTAAGAATGTTGAAAAAATTTAGGAAAAAAGTTGTTGCAGATATGAAGACAATGGATGTTGGCTCCTTGGAAGTGGAGGTGGCATCAAAGGCTGGAGCAGATGTCATATGCATTTTGGGGGTTGCAAGCAATGAAACAATTAGGGAAGGAATAAAGGCAGCCAAGAGATATGGCACAGAGATTATGATTGATTTGATGGGAGTAAAGGATGCTCCTGAGAGAGCAAAGGAGGTAGAAAAAATGGGTGCAGATTATGTGTGTATACATGTTTCCATAGATGAGCAGATGACTGGTGAAAAGCCTTTTGAAATGGTGAAAGAGGTTTCAAAGGCGGTAAGCATTCCCATAGCAGTTGCAGGAGGGATTAATAGCGAGACCGCTCCTCTTGCGTTAAAAAATGGTGCAGAAATTGTTATTGTTGGAGGGGCAATAATCAAAGCAGAGAATGTTACGGAAGCAACCAGAAAAATTAAAGAAGCAATAGAGAAAAGAATATCTGTAGAGACGGAGCTTTTCAAAAAATATGGGAAGGAGGAAATTCATAAAGCATTTCAAAAAGTCTCCACAAGCAATATATGCGATGCAATGCACAATAGAGGAGCCATGCGGGATATATTCCCTTTAAAAAAAGGATATCATATGGTCGGGAAGGCATTGACTGTAAAAACCATGGACGGTGACTGGGCTAAAAGTGTTGAAGCCATTGATGCCGCCAAAAAAGGAAATGTTTTGGTCATTAATGCAGGGGAAGGGAAGCAAGCTGTATGGGGAGAGCTAGCAACATGGAGCGCCATAAAGAAGGGGTTGGCAGGCGTTGTAATTGATGGAGGAGTAAGAGATCCCCAAGAAATCATCAAAACAGATATGCCGGTTTTTGCAAAAAAAATAGTGCCAGAGGCAGGAGAGGCGAAGGGATACGGAGAGATTGGATGCGAGATAATATGTGGAGGGCAGAGGGTGAGGAATGGTGATTGGATAATAGGAGATGACAATGGAGTTGTTGTTGTCCCAAAGGAGGAGGCGCAGGAAATAGCAAATCGTGCCTTGAATGTCCATGAAAGAGAAAATAGGATAAGGGAAGAAATAAAAAGGGGAAGCTCCTTGGGAAAAGTTTTGATGTTAGAAAAATGGGAAAAAGTTTAATTACACTTCATATTCCTTTGCGATATTCCCTTGTGCATCCACCAACCTTCTTTTGTTTCCCAGTTTTTGTATCTTAAAGTCAGCATATCTACCCACATCAATCCATTCCTCTCTTTCTGCTCCTCTCATTTTATCCCAAGGTGTAATAAAGAAACCATTTAAATTTCTTTAGCATGCTGGAAATTGAGCAATTTATGGAAGGAATGGAATTTTTATTCCAAGTAGTTCGTACAGCCAATCGTTGAGCATGTCAAAGATTGTTTTAGCGGCAAATTTCGGCATTGAAATGACCAGCGGATCAGACCATTCACTTTGTGAACCATATTCATCTTTTGCCTTTACCCTTATTTCATATTCTCCTTTCTTTTCCCACGTATGAGATGCACTAATTGTTTCTCCAGATTCATATGGTCCAAGCCATTCGCTATATCCATCGCCCCAGTCAAACATATAGTAAACTTTATCCCCGTTTGGATCAGTGGTCGAGGTAGTATACTCATACTCTTTTCCAATTTTCCCTTTTATCTCTCCAGATGGTCTTTCCGGTTTTTCTGGAGGGCTATTTGTTGGGGGGGAATAAGATGAGATTTTTAAAGATGGGTCACCAAATGCTTCCCACTCCTCTACAGTCTTGTAATCACCTGCTCCCATGCTACCCCCAAATTTATTTAGATATCTATTTAAAGTTTCCATCCACATCTCCCCAAAAGTTTCGACGCCAGATGCATATGATTTAAATGAATTCAATTCCATTAGACCGCATAACCCATAGGTTGTCCATTTTCCGGTATAACTCCATCCCAATCCAGTATTTCCACAAGTGGCAATACCTCCTCCATCTGGATTGGAAAGGAAAGACCATCCAAAGCAGTTACCCCTACTAAACTTACAGGTGGAACAGGCATTTAGGATTGTTATAGGAAGCTTCTCTCTGTTAACAAAACTTCCAACATTACTACTCTTAACCCCACCAGGAGGTAACCATATTTTATCATTCCCATGGGGGTGTGTAGCAAAGGATGTGGGGGAACCATGCCCAGAGAAATCAGCAAATCCAGCTCCTTCATAAAAAGCCTGGGCTATGTTTGCTATGGAATATAATTCTCCATTTGATGCCCATATTTTAATTCCATTGAAAGTGCTTAAAGTATCTAGGACTTTCTCATTAATATATTCCCCTTCATCAATGTCATCCTCATCTCCAGGAAATGTATCTCCCCCAATAGCTAGGATGTTTTGAAACCATGACTCATTGTAGGCTTTTGTATCTTCATAAGATATTATTTTATTTACCACTATTGTAACCTCATTTTTATCGTTGCAAGCTAGCCTTCCAATATAAACATCTGGATATAAATCCACAGTATCATAATTTCCGCTATGGTTATATTCAGCAAAATAATCATTCCCATTCGTATCCCAAGTAGCAAAAGTGCCATCTTTGTTATATATGTCCGCATAATAGAGATCACTTATAAAATATGCTTCCTCCCCGTCATATGCATAAGCCTCTCTAATCGGGAATTTCTCCGAGTTGCCAACCAGCAAAACATATTTTATTCCCCACTGCTCAATGGCATTTTTAATGAAATATTTCACCTTCTCAGCATCATCTCTTCCTTTAACAACAAAATAAGTTCCTCCATAAATTTCATCTATAGTAACAATTTTTGTACTAATATTATAATTTTCTTTATGCTCAACTAAAGGTTGTAAAGCATCGCTGAATTCAGAAGGAGCAATGATGAGCAAATCGTAAACATCATTTTGAATGGGCATCTTCTCTGGAGGCTCATAGTTTACTTTTATTTTCATTTTGTCTACACATAACAATTCATTTTTTGCAGGAATATATCTGC
>CAZHBO010000015.1:0-20563 GCA_964530745.1 uncultured Thermoplasmatales archaeon
TATATCCTTTTGAAGCCTCTTTTTGCATATGAAAGTAAAGAAATTGCTCCGCATTTCAATGGATGGAAAAATGATTGTTTTCCTCCCGCTTTTGTTTTTCCCTTCAAAATTTCATTTATTGCGTCATCTACGCTTTCCGCATTCATTATGGTATAGCCTCTTCCTAGATCGGCGGAAACATGGGCATCACTTCCACCTGTCTCTGGAAGTTTTAACTTTTTTGCAAGAATTTTTGCTTTTTTATTTTGGCTCGGGAAGCTTCTTGCATTGAAAGTTTCTATTGCATTGAACTTTTGTCTAAAATTTTTTGGAAAAGATGGGCGATAAGGGTGTGCAAAGATAGCAACTGCCCCCTGTTCATTTATATCATTGATTACCTCCTGCGCATTTCCTTTTTTTACTTCCTCATTGATTCCAATTCCGAGGATATGCCCTATTTCTGTAGAGACTTCTATGCCAGGGATAATCAAAAAATCGTCAAAATGATGCTTTTTCAATGCACCTCTCGCCGTATTATGGTCTGTAATCGCTGCCCCTTTAAATCCCTTTTTTTGCAAAATTTTTACTATTTCATCGACGCTTAAATGCCCGTCTATGGAATAACGAGAATGGACATGGAGGTCAAACATTGGGATGTTAATAACACCAACTATTTAACTCTCTTGTCTAAAGCACGAAGGGCGCACAAAGCAGCAGGTCTTCCTTCATATTCAATCATTTTTGCTAATACCTCTGCCTCGATAATGCTTCCGTCCTTTGCTAAAATTTTGTATTTCACAATGGAAGGAACCTTCTCTCCTTTCATTCTTTTCCTATGATTTTCCTCTGCTCTTTTTCTATCCTCTGGAGCAATCATATCCAAAAATTTTTTCCCTTGCAATTCCTCCGGTGAATAACCACATATGGTCGCACCAGCACTAATAAATTTTATCTTTCCATCCTGTAAGACAGCAATACTATCATACAATTCATTTATAATACTATAATACAAATTCCTTGATTTTTTTAATCTTTCCTCTGCAATTTTCCTAACTGTAATGTCCTTACCAACTCCATGATAACCAATAATTCTTCCATTTTCCTTTACTTCTCCAACGCTTAAAAGAAAATGCAGGATTTTTCCATCCTTTCTTTTCAAAGAAACTTCATAATCTTTTATAGATCCCCTTGCTTTAACTTCATTCATCAATGCATTCATTTCCCTCTCACTAGCAAATATTATTGATAAATCCTCATCTAACAATTCTTCCTTTTTAGCATATCCCAGCTGGTCTATTAGCCTTTCATTACAATTTATTATTCTTCCACTTGGAGCAATATAAAAAATTGCATCCTGCAATTCTTCAAAAATGGAGCGATAAATACCTCCCGTTATGGAGGAAAGTAAATCAATTTTTTTTATAACATCATCCAAATCAATTTGCTGCAACAATGCTTCCTTCCTTTCCATTCTAATGTGAGAAACATGAAGGCGTATTGCTTCCTTACAAAATTCTGCAACACTTGTATAGCCCAAGCGTGGTTTTTCCCTAACCATCCTCCTTAGCTCCTCATGAAGTTCTATTGGAACAGAAATAGTGCTGTATCTTGACATAAATATCGTGTATAGGTAATGGACTAAATTATATAAATATTTTTGCTCTGAGAGGACAATTTTGTTCTGCCAGGACAATCATCGAACCTTTGCTCCTTCTTTAACCTCTCTGTCGGGATGTATGTATCCTTTTTTATCGCACAAAAATTTTCCTTTGTATGTAATTAATCCATTTCTTACTTCAATGTCCATTTTAATAAATTCATCAAAATCAATCTCATCTGCTGGCTCAATTTCCATTCCTTCAAAAAATATTAATGAGCCAGGCTCGTCATTTGCTATAAGCAAAGATGGTTTTCCGTCATCAGCAGCTAGAAGCATTCCTTGGGAGCGAACTCCTCTAATTACTGCAGGCTTTAAATTTGCAACCAGAACAATTTTTTTTCCTTGCAACTCTTCCTTTTTATACCATGGTTTTATGCCAGCAACTATCCTCCGCTCACCCAAATTCCCTAAACTCACTGTCATAATATATAATTTATCTGCTGAGGGGTGCTCATCAACTTTAACTATCTCTGCAACTCGAAAATCTGCTTTTTGAACTTCTTCCTGCACAATATCCTTCAATTCCAATTTTTTGAATAATGGAGTGGGTTTAGCTAGAGAATTTTTTTCTACATCTTCCAAAGCCTCTTCCCATCTTTGCTCAGCAATACTTCCTTCATAACCAAGCATATTCCATATTTTTTGGGCAGAATGAGGCATGTAAGGAGTGGAGCAAATAGCGAGAGCTTTCACCATCCTCAAGCAAGTATGTAAGACGGAAGCGCATTTTTCTTTACTCTCCTTTATCAAATCCCATGGTGCCTTCTCATTAAAATACTGATTCCCTCTTTGAGCGAGCTTTATTATTCTTTTAATTCCTTCTTTAAAATGGCATGCCTGGATGGCATTTCCTACTTCATTTACCATCTTTTTTATTTCCTTTACTATCTCTTCATCGCTCTCCCCTTCTGGAATTTCGCCAAAATTTTTTGCTGCAAAGGTTAAAACGCGGTGTATGAAATTTCCATAGATGCCCAAAAGCTCATTATTATTCTTTGCAACAAAATCTTCCCATGTCCAGTCTGTATCATGCTTCTCTGGCATGTTTACAGAAAGGTAATATCTGATGGCATCTGCATCGAATTTGCTTAGTATGTCGGGAATCCATATTCCTATTCCCCTTGACTTGGAAAATTGCTCGCCTGAGAGAGTTAAATATTCATTTGCAGGGACATCGTAAGGGAGGTTGAGCCCCCCATAACCCATTAACATAGAGGGCCATATTATTGTATGGAACGGAATATTATCCTTTGCCAGGAAATAATAATGCTTTGCCTCTTCCATCCACCATTCTTTCCATTTCTCTGCCTTGCCTACACTTTCAGCCCATTCTTTTGAAGCGGAAAGATAGCCAATTACTGCTTCAAACCATACATAAATGCGCTTTTTCTCAAAACCCTCTACAGGCACAGGAATTCCCCATTCTATATCCCTGGTTATTGCTCTATCTTTCAGCCCACCTTTTATCCAGTTTATGGTAAAATTAATTACATTATCTCTCCAGAATTTCTTATCCTCAAGCCATTTTAACAATGCATCCTCAAATGCAGAAAGTTTGAAGAAAAAATGCTCTGTTTCTTTCGTAACAGGCTCATTTCCGCAAATTTTACATCTTGGCTCTTTTAATTCCAAAACATCCAAAGTTTTTCCACAAACATCGCATTGGTCACCTCTTGCTTTTCCTCCGCAGTAAGGGCAAATTCCCTCAATATACCTATCCGGCAAAAAACGAGAGCAATGCTTACAGTAAGCGGCAAGCATTTTTTTTCTGTAAATATATCCTTTCTCATACAGCTTAAGAAAAAAATCATGCACAACTTTTTTGTGAGAAGGCTTACTAGTCCTCGTAAAATTTTCGAAAACAATACCCAGCTCCTCTATATTTTTTTTATGCTGACGATGATACCTCTCAACAATCTCCTTTGGCTCAACTTTTTCTTTTTCTGCTGTTAGCGTAATAGGAGTCCCATGCTCATCGCTTCCAGAAACCATTAACACGCTGTTCCCTTTCATGCGATGGTATCTTCCAAAAATATCTGCAGGCAGCAAACATCCTGCAAGCGTTCCCAAATGCAGAGGTCCATTTGCATAAGGCCATGCAGCGCCAATGAAGATTCTTTCCATGCTTGGAGAATAGGAATGTCAATTTAAATTCATGCGAAAGATTTTAATATCACCACTATATAGCTGACATGAAATTAGCACATCATGTTCATTACTTCATAATCAGATTCACCATTTCATCCTATGATGTGCTATTTTCAGGAGTGATAAAATGTCAATAGATCCATCGTCAGCAAAATATTTAATAAAGGCAAAAATAAAGGCAGATGGCACTGTGGAAAAATCAGATGTAATAGGTGCCATTTTCGGGCAAACAGAAGGTTTGATGGGAGAAGAACTGGACTTAAGAGACCTCCAGAAATCAGCAAGAATAGGCAGGATTGAGGTGGACATAGTTCAGAAGAAAGGCAAGAGCGAGGGAACCCTTACATTAACCTCCGCCCTGGAAAAAGTGGAGACTGCCATAATAGCGGCGGGCATAGAGTCTGTAGACAGAATAGGACCATGCAAAGCAGAGATTACCATTGAAAAAGTTGAGGATATAAGGGTAGTGAAGAGAAGGAATGTGATAGAGAGAGCAAAGGAGATTCTGACAAACATGATAAAGGAGAGCAGGGAAGAGCTGGAGGACATTGCTGAGGCAATCCGTCAGTCTGTTCAGGTTGAGGAAATCGTTTACTATGGAAAGGATCATCTTCCCGCTGGTCCAAATGTTGAGAAAAGTGATGCGGTAATAATTGTGGAAGGAAGAAATGATGTTCTGAACTTACTAAAGCATGGCATAAAAAATGCTATTGCAGTGGATGGGACGAATATCCCCCAAACAATAATAGACCTATGCAATGAAAAAATAGCAACAGCCTTCGTTGATGGAGATAGAGGAGGAGAGTTGATTTTGAAAGAATTGCTGCAAGTGGCGGACATAGACTTTGTTGCAAGGGCACCCAAAACTAGAGAGGTAGAGGAGATTTCATATAAGCTGATCATGAAAGCATTGAAGAATAAAGTTCCGGCAGAACAATTCATAGAGAATTATGGTTTAAAGAAGAAGGAAAAGGTAAAGGAAGAAAAAGAAGAGCTAAGCGAGGAAGAGTTAACCCACAAAAATTTCCTTTCAGAAGCAAAGGAGAATCATTCAGCCATTTTTCTTGATGACAAAAATGGAGAGGTAGCAAGGGTGAAAGTTGATTCTTTAGTAGATGAATTGCAAAAAATGGATGATAAAGTTCATACAATCATATTCGACGGCATTATTACACAGCGCCTCCTCGATGTTGCTTTTGAAAAAGGGGTTAAAACAATAATTTCTCCAAAGCTGGGAGAGGTGACAAAGATTCCGAAGTCAATAAACATCATTACAGCAGACAACAATCCAAAAATTTTTGAGTGAAAATGTACTCATCAAAAGTTCTGGAACACTTCCGCAATCCCCGCAATAAAGGAAAATTAAAAGATGCCGATGCAGTCGGAAAGGTAGGAAATCCAATTTGTGGGGATGTAATGTATATCTATATTAAAGTCAGGGATAATAAAATAGTTGATATAGGATGGGAAACAATGGGATGCGCAGCAGCTATAGCTACATCTTCCATGATAACAGAGCTTGCCAAGGGAAAAACACTGGATGAAGCAATGAAGATAACGAGGAATGATGTCGCCGAAGCACTGGAAGGATTGCCGCCCATAAAAATGCATTGCAGCAATTTGGCTGCTGATGGCTTGCACAAGGCAATAGAAAATTATAAAAAAGGAAAAAAGGAAGGGGAGACAAAAGAGGAGGTCATACAACAATTCATGAAAATTCCAGGAGTTGACAAAAAAACCGCCGAATACCTATGGAATGCAGGTTTTATAAGCATGGATGAATTGAAAAGAGTGTCAACGCCCGAGTTGACAAAGTTAAAAGATTTGGATAAAAATTTGCTTAAAAATATAAAGGAATATGTGGATAGTCAAAAATAAAAAGAAAAAGGGGGCTTACTTTTTTCTACTCAATATTACAAATGCAGCAAGAAGGGACATGCAGAAAATAGCGCCTTCAAATCCTGGTGTGCCGCCACCGCCTCCTCCGCCCCCATTGCCTCCTTCTTCTCCATTTTGGCCATACCATGGTGACTCATCCTGAGGAGCCCAATCACCCCACCATTCAGCACTTTTGTCTCCAAATTGATTGGTGTATTCAGCAGCGAATCCCCAGAAAGCAAGTTTTGTTCCAGTTGGGACTAAATTTACTGTTGCTGTAATTGTATCTCCAGATGCAGTGGCATTTCCCCATGCCATACCAGTGCCAGAGTTAGCCATACAAAATCCAGTTCCATTGCTATAACTCATCCAATAATTTACATCTGTTGTATTGTAGTATAAAAGGTATGTGACTTTCTCGGAGCTTTCAATTATTCCCTTTACTTTCATTGTTAGTATTGCCTGTTGCCCATTTGTTGTAAATGAAATTTCTGTTATGTCAATATTTGGCTTGGTAGTAACAGAATGAGCCCATTTGTATGTTCCCAAGCTTTCATTCCATGTCCAGTAATACACATCATCGGTGTCATCGCTTATTTTCTCTGCAGATGCAAAGTTGGCAAATATTGTTACTGCTGCAATTATTGCCAAAACATATAAACCAATTTTCTTCATGTTTCTCGAAAAAGCATATGTTTCTCACATTTAAATCTACCGAATGATAGTAAATTATTTGTGCCCATTTTTGTTTTTCTCATGTGCTCATCTTTATCCATGGATTCTGGGCTAATGGTAGCATATGGCGTCCATTTATTGAATATTTTAGCAAAAGAAATTTTGATTGCGTGGCGATAGATCTAAGGGAAGGTTTGGACATGCGAAAAGCAAGTTTTAAAGACTATGTGAATAAAGTGAGGGCAATAGCAAGGAAAGATGATATCATCATAGGTCATTCAATGGGTGGCTTAATTGTACAGAAAGTGGCTGAGGAAATTATCATAAAAGGAGGCATAGCCATATGCCCTGCACCGCCAAAAGGGATAAAATTTGGCAAAAGAATGCTTCTCTCTTCCATAAAATATCTACCCAAGGTTATTATAAATAAGCCATTCAAAACATCTTTTTCCTTTGCTAAAAAATTTTTCCTGAATTGTGTGGAAGATGCAAGAAGCGTTTATAAAAAATTGGAAGTGGAGCCTGCTAACATTGCATATGAACTGATGATGAGCAAAATAGAGGTGGATGAAAGGAAAGTAAAGTGCCCTCTCTTGTTCATAGCAACAAAAGATGATAAAGCATGTAAGCCAGAAATGGTTAAAAGAATTGCTGAAAAATATGATGCTGAGTTTATTATCGAGGAAGGATGCCACTGGATTTTTGATAATTGGCAGAGCATAGCAGATAAAATTCAAAGTTTTATAGTAAGGTTATACGAAGATAAGCTTACTTAAAATGTTCATATCCTTTATTTTCCATTATTTCTTCCCTTTCATCCTCCACCAGCAAAACCTTTCTTTCTCCAATCACTTCCCCAATTTCTGTAAGGCTACACATGCTCTTCAATTTTTGCTTAGCAATTTTTATTTTTCCCTTTGGCATGGTAAACAAAAGTTCATAGTCTCCCCCTGAATATAAAGCATGTTCTTTTTTTGCTCCCCTTGCAATTGGAATTTTTTTACCATAAATTCTAAATCCTTTTTTATTTAAAATGCTAAGTTGATACAAAGATGATGCCAGCCCATCAGAAATGTCCATAGATGACGTGGCTATTTTTAAGGATGCAATAGCCATTCCCTCCCTTACTCTGGGCATAACTAAAAGAAGGTTATCAATTGCATTTCTTTTTTTGATGTTGGAGAGGGCATATCCTGCCTTACCCAATTTTCCTGTAACGCATACAACATCTCCTTCTCTCATACCATATCTGGAAATGAATTCTTTTTGCTTTATAATCCCAAAAGCTGTACCGCAGATTGTTACAAAATCCATTTCTTTTGTATCTCCTCCCAAAATAGGTACATCAAATCTAGAGGCACATTCCTTTGCTCCATGTGCAAATTCATTAATGAAATTAATATCCATATCCCTGGGTATGCCTATGGAGAGAGTTATCCCCAATGGCTTACCTCCTTTTGCTGCAATGTCGCTTAAATTAACTGCAACACTGAACCATCCAATGTGGTATGGCTTTGTTCCTTCAGGAAAATGCGTTTTTTCATTTACCATGTCTGTGGTTATTAATAAAAAAGAGTCATTGAAGGGAAGGGTGGCGCAATCATCTAGATATTCTATTTCAAAATATTTTGCAAGCATGTTTATAATCTTTCTTTCCCCCAGGTCTTTCAACTGCATTGATATGAATAAATCTTTTTGCATATAAAAGGTTTTGAAATTGTGGTGCATTCAATAATAATGGTCTCGCAAACTGGTGTGGTAAAGGCGTCCATGGTTTTTATCTTTTCCATTGGAGAACCTATGTAGCATCCCAAGAAATAAATTTGTGATTTTGCAAAAGATTTATTATATACATGCTCATCCTTTTGCAATGGATGAATGGCGCTCATATCCTCTCGATTACGAGGAGAAAGTAAGGAAAACAGTCAGCAGGTATTTCTCCATCTATGAGCGTAAAGAAGGAGATGTCCTTGCATTTTGTATTAATGTTCCATATGATGAAGGTTTGCTTGAATACAAATTTGAAGAATTGAGAATGGAACTTAAAAAAATGGGACTAATACCCATATTAAGGCATGAAGGAGGGGAATATGTATTATTCATTGCAGAAAAGCCTTTTCTAAAGACAAAGCCCCCTTGGATAAACCTTTTACTTTTTTTTACAACAATCGTTACAACCATGTTATCTGGCTCCATTCTTTTCTTGGAAGAGTGGAGTTGGAAAGGTCTTTTTGCATTTGACAATTTGCTGAATGGTTTAATTTTCTTTTCATTCCCTTTGCTTGCCATACTGGGCATTCATGAGCTCGGTCATTATTTTGTTTCAAAAAAGCATGGTGTGGCTGCTTCCCTTCCCTTTTTTATTCCTGTGCCCCCAAACCCTTTTCTGCCTTTAGGGACTTTAGGAGCGGTTATTTCAATGAGAGAGCCTATACCAGACAGGAAAGCCTTGATTGACATTGGAATTGCAGGACCTCTTGCTGGTTTTCTTGTTTCCATACCAGTATGCTTGATTGGCTTATTCCTCATGCAACAAAATCCCACAGAAGCAACCGCCGGGGGACTAACCATTCATTTCCCTCTTTTGCTGACTGCCCTGTCAACATTTTTCACCTTTCCACCAAATACAGTAATTCATCCAACCGCATTTGCTGGATGGGTTGGTTTGCTGGTGACTGCCATTAATTTACTTCCAGCTGGGCAACTTGACGGGGGGCATATTGCAAGAGGAGTATTAAGGGAGAAGCATAAATATGCAAGTTTTATCGCCGTTGCATTCCTCCTTTCCATTTCTTTCGTTGGAGGGGGGTCATGGATGTTCATGGCTTTCTTCATAATATTTTTCATAGGAATGGGACACCCTCCTGCATTGAATGAGCTCATTTCTTTAGATACAAAAAGGAAGTTGCTTGCCCTCATTGCCCTTTTGATATTCATCGTAAGCTTTACCCCCATCCCTATATCTTCACAATAAACAAAATATACTTATACTTGCCTTATATTAAAGGGAGAAATGAAGAAAATAGCGCTACTTATTATCTTCCTACTTTTACTGCCATACCTAGGTCAATCCTCAGATGAATTTCAAGAAGAAAAAATTAGCAATATCCTCCCTTCATCAGAAAATATTTCCCTATTTCTTCTTTCCCTTCCCCACGAAATCGAGAGAAGGAATCCCCAGCCAGTTAATCTAACTCTCGAACTTGGAGTGAGGACAGGAAATGCTGATTTTTTGTATGAAAGGAAGCCTGCATGGCTTAAAAATGCATTTTTGGAGTTTTACGAATTAAATGGAATAAATGTTGATGATTCATCTCTAAAAAAACTTTTTTCTGAAATTGATGATTTGCCATATGAATTGAGGGAAGCCCTTGCCCTCCTTATATACACCATCAATGATGTTGAGAAATTGCGCAGGTCCGCCTTTAGCCAAATAAATGAAAATGATATAAAATTTTTAGAGGAGAATGATGAATATAATTCCAATATTGCTGAATTGTTAAAAGACATGATAATGCAAAAAATTGGGTCCCTTTTTCTTCCAAACATGAACCTTTTTTCAGACAATTCAAATGAGCTTTCATCCATCGTGAAAAAAATTGATATGGAAAAATTGGTGGAGGGAAGCTTATCCCTATTCAACGAAATTCAAAAAGTCATCCCCATTTTCAAAAAATATGATATTCCTTCAGAAATGCTACTGGAAGATCCTTCCGGACATATCTATCTCGGGGGGTCATTGCCCACTACCTACAAAAAAAATTATTCAATTATAGTCGACCTTGGAGGTGATGATGTATATTATGCTCAGCCCAACGAAAAAGGAGTTTCTGTCTTGCTTGACATAAATGGAAATGACAAATATATGGGAAAAAAGGCTTGCTCATTTTTAGGCATAGATATGTTGTATGATGAAGATGGAAATGATGTTTATATGGCATCCAAATTTTCTCAAGCATATGCACGTGCTGGCATTTCCATACTATTGGACAATAAAGGGAACGACATTTATGAATCCAAAGCTTATTCCCAGGGATGCGCATTTGCAAGGGGAATTGCATTACTTTTGGACATGGATGGAAATGATGTTTATGCGTCATCAAATTTCTCACAGGCATATGCAAATGGATTTGGTTTTTCCGCCTTGCTGGACATCTCGGGAGATGACCTCTACACATCCAATGCATATTCTCAGGGGAGCGCTACAGGTGGAGGCATTTCCTCCCTTATCGATTTCTTGGGCAATGACAAATATGTCTCAAAGCAGAATTCGCAGGGCGCAGGAGAGGGATGGGCAGAGAAAAAAATGAGTGTTGGCTCCCTTATTGATTTATCTGGAAATGATAAATATATCTCTATAAAAGATGCGCAGGGATTTGGAAAAAATCTTGGTCTTGGGACTCTTCTTGATTTTTTGGGCGATGATACATACCATGCTGTGAATGCATCCCAAGCATGTGGTGAATTATTTGGTGTTGCCTGCCTCATTGATATAGCAGGAAAAAATGTTTATGAAAGCACTTCATCCTCTCAGCAATATGAAAAGGTGGGAGGAACCGCCATATTGTTGAGAAAAATGGATGATACATCCAATGAAAAACTATGGGGTTTGATTGAATACATAAAAAGAAATAATATTCTTCCTCTATCCTTTTTTAAATGAGGGCAAATCTTATTTACGAAATTTTTATTTAGCAGCAATGACTCTAAAAGAAATTTCGTGGGATGAAGCAGTTGAATTGGGTTCTCCTTATCCATACGTTCTTGCTGTAACGGTAGATAAGAATGGAAAGGCGAATATTATCGGCTTGGGATGGTGGACATATGTTTCATGGGAACCAAAAATGATAGCCATTTCCATTGGCAAAGGAAGGTATTCACATGAGTGCATCGAATATTGTAAAGAATTTGTCCTCTGTTTTCCTTCTGAAGAGCAAAAAGAAGGTGCATGGCTCTGTGGCAAAAAATCTGGAAGAGATACAGATAAATTTAAGGAGGGAGGATTTACGCCAATACCCGCAAAATTTGTTAAACCCCCCATTATAGAAAATTCCACAGTGGCATATGAGTGCAAAGTTGTTAACGAAATCGATGCAGGAGATCATACTTTATACATAGGAAAGGTTGTCGCCATCCACGGCACCCCAGAGAAACCAAGCCACCTTTATTCCATTCACTACAGAAAACTAATAAGCATCGATTTTGAAGGAAATATAAAGCTGTGATAAAAATTTTAAATAGCAGAAATGCATGCACCAATGGATGAGAAAATGGTAGTGGAAGATGAAAACCTTGCGGTCATTAATATCTTTAAGGAGGGGAGCGAGTTTGTAGCGATAGTGGAGACGCAGGGATGGAAAAGGGAATATAGGAATACAGTATTTGAGGACATGCTCCGAGAGCTCGTAATTGACTTGCAAGAAGAATTTGGAGCAGAATAATATTTTTAAGTGGAGGCAGGGGGAAGGAGAGGCGGTGATTATAAAAAAATAAGAGGAGGGAAAAATCCTCTCCCTTACCCCCATTGGGTGAAAGAAAAAGGAAAAAGGGGTTTATAAAGAATATCTGACAAACATCGAAAGATATGGGACAAACATCGAATACAAAATTTTTTATAGTGTTTTTTTGATAACTAAGGGGGTGTTAACATAGAGGAAATATTGCTCTTTTCGTCAATAGTCATGGCAGGATTATCTCTATTGCTTTTTATCATATCCCTCATTTCTTACTTGAGGATAAAGGATAGTAAATTTTTATTTGTTACCATTGCTTTTCTTCTTTTCTTTCTAAAAGGCTTGTTGATTTCCCTGAAATACTTCGAACAACAACTCCAACTAGTGATAATAGATTTGCTAGTAATAATCTTTCTATACCTGACAATAGTAAAAAGATAATGAGAGTGTCGTCAAATGATAAAAGAAGATACACTTGCTCTCGATACAAGGAGGAAAATCTACAATCTTATTTTAAAAAATCCAGGATTGCATGAGAGAGAGATAGCAAGAAAACTGAAAATGTCTCTGAGCACTTTAGATTATCACATTCATTATTTAGAGAAGAGAGAAATTATTGTTTCAAAAAAAGATGGTAGATATACTCGCTATTTCGTTTCCCGTAAAATAGGTGCACAGGATAAAAGAGCTATTTCCTTACTGCGCCAGAAAACACCAAGAGGCATTGTCCTATTTTTACTTCTGCATCCAAAAGCCTTGCATAAGGAAATATGTGATGAATTAAAAAAATCTCCCTCGACGATTTCCTTTCATTTAAAAAAGTTAATTGATGCAGGTATTGTTGATGCCACTTCCATAGGAAGGGGAACAGCATATGAAGTAAAAAATGCAGAAAAAATTGTAGACATTCTTATAACCTACAAAAGCACCTTTTTGGATGATGCCGTGGATAAGTTCATTGAAACTTGGTCATCTTTAAAATAAAATTATTTTTTAAACAAAGCCCATGATGCAACTGCTAGAACAGAGAAAGCGCTTGCAATTGCAATGGCGGAGAATAAAGGATTTTTGGAAAGGGATTGTAAAGTAATGATGTGCTTGCTGAAATGGGGAATGCTGATTAACAAGAAAAATTCATCTCCTTTTCCACCAGAGACCTTAACCATCACATACTCTGGCTGCAGCCCATCATCATTTGGATTCAATACATCGGTAATATTATCTGCCATTGGTATATCCTTGCCATCAAACTTTACTTTTAGATTATCCGGGGAAAAAGCACCTTTTCCAACATTGATTTTTATTGTTTTTCCTGCTGAGTGTTCATCTCCGCTAACAATAAGTTCAGCTTTTTTATTTGTCAATGTTTGAGTTAATAATTCAATGCTGACATTGTTATAATAGCATGTAGATATGGATTTAATTTTATTTCCATCTTTTACAATTGTAATCTCTCCTCCCAGAGTTCCGCATTTTATTGCATTCTCAACCGTTAACATTTCTTTAACATTGGTTTCATTTTGAATAACTATTCCCCTAAACATGACTCCTTTGTATGCAATAATCTCTCCATCATTGACAACCAAATCTCTATTTCCAATTATTGCCCCATAAAAATTTCCTTTTTTGAGAGTGGCGACGTTGTAGGAGCTTTTATTTATATCATAACCTGTCAAATTTGAAAAAACAATTTTTCCAGGAGACCTTATTCTCAAAAAGCGGATGCTTGCATCATGCAGCTCCACACTACAATTTTGATATGTAAAGGAAACTTGTGGACCCTTTGAAAGTGATATTTTTAATAAATTCATTTTCTCTATTGCTCCCCTCTCAAGCAATGTTTTTAATAATGAATTGTTAAATATCTCGAGATATATATCAACGCAGGAAGAGGTATACATGATGTCCATTACATGTTTTCCATCTTCGCCATACACGGAAACTGTACATCCTTCTAGCCCTGATGGCATGTATCTACCTGCCAATTCCCAATCATCTGTTACTGTAAAGCTTCCAATGTCAAAAAATGATGTGCCATTTTCATCACCATGTGCTTCTCCAATGAATAAGATAGATATAAGGAAGGATACTGCTACAAGTAGATGGATCAATCTCATAGGGGAAGAATATCTCTTTTTGTTTTATAAAAAATATGGTACAATCATCGAACGTCAATTCTTTCGAAGAGAGAGGCAATAATTAGCGGGAGTAAAACTGTTGCATCTCCTTCTATTGTTACATGTCTTGCTTTTTCTTTAAGCTTCCCCCAAGAAATGGCTTCCCTCGTTCTTGCTCCCGATAATGAGCCATCCCATTCTGGTGAGGAAGTGATGTAAACGGCGGAGTCCAATCCTCCATGAAACTGGCTCCACCATATGACATGATGCTTTGATATTCCTCCTCCGATGATGAGGGCACCTATTTTTTTTTCATGATGAAAAAAAATATCTGAAAGCTCCTGCTCATCTTTTAGAACATCTATAAAAAATGGATGTGCCTGGGAATACATCCATATCTGAGAGCCTACTGCTCCATCTGTAATACCAGGGACATAGACAGGTATTTCATTTTTCCATGCCCAATAAAGAATGGATTCCTTTCCAAGCCTTTTCCCAAGTTCCCATGCAATCTCCCTTGTACCCCATTCTTTTTTGCTTCCAATTTCTTGCAGTATCTCCTGCATTTTTTTTTCAATGATGGCACCATAGCTTTCATGCGGGACGAGTATGTTCCCCAATCGGTTTATTCCTTTCTTGTGCAATTCTGCATCATCCATGAAAAAGGAACCATGATAATATTCCTTCCAATTTCTTGCAATATCATGGTCAAGGGTGCCACATGTTGTAATAACCAAATCAACCAATTTTTTTTGCAAAAGTTGGGAGATAACCCCTCTTGTTCCAGTTGCAACAATACATGCGGGAAAAGAAAGGCATTTTATATAATCCTCCTTCACCATTTCCTCCATTAGCTCAACGGCATCGCTAATTTTCTTTGCTGTAAAACCACCTGCAGAATGAAATTGCCTTACTAGCTCATCTACGCTCATTCCTTTTTTAATATGAATATCCTCAACAGGAATCATGAAAAGAAAAATAAAACAAGTATAAAAAGATGGGGGAAAGAGGTTACATCTCTGGCATTTCTCCTGGTCCGCCGCCTGGTGGTCCGCCTTTGCCCTTCTCTAACTCCCTAGCGGCAATAACGTCGTCGATACGTAGAATCATCACTGCAGCATCCGTCGCAGATTTAATTGCCTGAGTTCCGACACGCAATGGCTCAATGACGTTTCTCTCTTTCATATCAGCAATGCCTCCTCCAAGCACATCGACACCGTGATATTTCTTTCCTTCCTTATGTGCTTTCCTTAAGTCCATGAGTATATCGATTGCATCCATGCCTGCGTTGGTAGCAAGTGCCTTTGGAACGATTTCAATTGCGTTTGCAAATGATTCAATTGCCATCTGCTCCCTGCCTCCTATGTTGCTCGCATAATCCTGGAGGGCAAGAGATATTTCCACAGCAGCAGAACCACCGCCAACTGTTATCTTCCCATCTTCTAGTGTGACAGCGATTACTGATAAAGCATCATGCAGTCCTCGCTCAATTTCATCGACAACATGCTCTGTTCCTCCTCTTATAAGTACGCTCACTGCCTTTGCTTCCTTGCAGTCAACAACATAAGTCATTTCATCATCGCCAATCTTCTTTTCCTCTACTCTTCCAGCATAGCCAAGGTCATCCTCTGTTATCTCATCCAACTCAGAAACAATGGAAGCACCAGTTGCTCTTACAAGCTTCTCCATATCAGATTTTTTGACACGCCTCACTGCAAATATTCCTGCCTTCGCCAAATAATGCTGGGCAAGGTCATCAATTCCTTTCTGGCAGAGGACAACGTTTGCTCCTGAGTTCTTTATCTTCTCCACCATTTTGCGTAGCATTGCCTCCTCTTCATCCAAGAACTTCTGGAGTTGTGTTGGATCGGATATGCGTATCTGTGCATCAACCTCTGTTTTTTTCACCTCAAGGGCAGTGTTCAGCAACAAAATCTTTGCATCTTTTACAACTCTGGGCATATCAGGATGGACTCTTTCCTTATCCAAGATTATGCCATTTATTAGCTCTGTATCTTCAACAGCACCACCCTGCTTCTTCTCTATCTTTATGTTGTCCAAGTCCACTGTTATCTTTCCATTTTCCTCCTCAGCAACTGCCTTCACTGCTCTGTATGCTATGTCAGCAAGCAATTCCTTGTTGGCAGCAGCAACTTTTCCCGTCATGGATGTCTCTGCAATTTTCCTTAGTATCTCCTCATTTTCAGGAGTTACGTCTTCTGCAATTTTTTTCTCCAAAACCTCGCAGGCTTTCTTACTCGCCATTCTGTAGCCGTCAGCAATTATTGTTGGATGAACCTCTTGGTCAATTAAATCCAAAGCATATTTGAGTAACTCTCCAGTTAGAATAACGGCGGTTGTCGTTCCATCTCCACATTCCTCATCCTGTGTCTTTGCCACCTCAACAATCATCTTTGCCGCTGGATGTTCAATGTCTATTTCTTTAAGAATGGTAACGCCATCATTTGTGATGACTACATCGCCCATGCTGTCCACCAGCATCTTATCCATTCCCTTTGGTCCGAGGGTAGAGCGCACTGCATCTGCTATAGCCATTGCAGCTCTTATGTTATTATGCTGTGCATCCTTACCTCGCTCCCTTTCAGTCCCTTCTTTCAATATTAATATCGGCTGTCTTCCAGTTAACATTCTAAATCACCAGAAAGGGTATAATAATTCTTCTATATAAACTTTACTCAGCAATCACATCCTGTGAGCCATTTTTATATGCAACAAAACAGTTATCACAGAGATAGGATGAAATGCTTTCAATGAAGTGGGCATGCTCATTACATATCTCTTCATAACAATGATGACATGTCGTTACGCTTCTTGCTCCACAAATATAACAGCCCATATTCCTTCATATATAGAATGGCAAAGGGTTTATATAGATTTGGTGGGGTTATATCTATTGCTAAAATAGCATTGAATGTTGTTCACATGAATGTTAACAAAAAAGTAAGTCTCTTATTATTTCATTTTATACTATTAATGGGCATGAGGTATCCTCTCCTATTTATTTCCTTTTTTCATGTTCCCTCTCCTCATGCCTGCCCCCTTTTAACCCCAGTTATTTAAAAAACAAATAAAGAAAAAGGGAAAAGGTTTACTTTACTCCTAGGACCAATGGACCTAGTATAAAGCAACTTGCAGTCTTTGTTGTTCCACCAACAGTTACTGTTATCGTTCCTGGGCCTATTCCAAAAACTATACCACTGCTTATTGTTGCCTCTCCACCAGCTGGAACATCTATCGTTCCTTCAGTATGACCGCCTACAAAGACTAATCCGCTAACATCAATTGACCATGCTACACCAGTTGCATCCTCTGTCCCTGTATTTGCCACTGTTGCCTTTATTCCCATTCCTCCAGAAATGCTCTTAACGTTGAGAATAGCTGCTGGTAAAGGTGCATAGTAGATGTCTTTATCTCCGTTTCTGTTGTCTGTCCATACAATTCCTCCAGAATGAATATCCACACAGTTTTCCTCTGCAACAACAGTTCCATCTTGGTCATTTATCTGCTTTGGCTCTCCCCATGTTGCTCCGCCATCTTCAGACTTCACCAGATAAAGGTTTCCTTCTTTAACATAGGCACAGAAAAGCGTGTCTCCGCTCATGTAAGCTGCTGGGTATTCTTCATTTATTGCAGGATCTCCTGCAACAACACTGGTATCCCACGTTTGTCCTCTATCATGACTATATTTGCAAACAACATCCCATGAGCCGAAAGTATTATCGTTCTTCATGTAAACAACTGCTACATTGTCTCCAGATGCTACAACATTTGGATGTGCTGCATCATAGAGGTCTCCCTTATCAAGGTAGAATTGCTCGTCCACAAATTCTATGTCATCCTCATCATTGGGAACACATCTCTTATAAACTATCTCAGCTCTTCCATTATCTTCATTGTTATGCTGAGCCACTGTATAAAAGAAATCATCAGTAGTCCATGCTGGATCTGAATCATGTATACATGCCATATCTGGGTCTTGAGCAGGTGCAGAGTCTATTGCAGATTCTGCATCCCAGTTATAAACATATCCGGAAAGGTCTGCAGCCCACCAGAATAACATCCAGCCTTGTACCATGCCTTGGTCATCGTCAATCCAGAAATTAACTGGACCGGCATAATTGAAAGAGTGTTCATAGTAGTATGCATTATCCTCCATACATGCATATGTCGCTCCTGGCAAGCTTCCCTCGGTGAGGGCATATCCCTCATAGGTGTCTGGAGCTGTTACATCGGTGATTAACCACAAATTAGCTGCCTCGTTTATTTGTTCCAAGCATATTAACCACAGCCCATCGAATGTTCCCGATATTTCATCATACTGGCTACCTGTTACATATCCTATGTCGGCATAGTATTGAAAACCATCAGCTTCTATGATATTCGAGTTCCAGCTGTTTCCGCCATCAGTAGAATAAGCCAAGCCAAAATCCCCGTCAAGCGTGGAGATTTTATGACTCCATACAACAACGATATTTCCGTTACCATCCTTTGTTATTGCTGGCAGCATATCATCCTCTGGACTATTTGGTGTGATTAAAACATTACCTGTGTTTCCTAGTGGTGCTATGTTATTTCCTAATTCCTTGAGATTAAAAGATATCTTTTCTGCATCTCCAAGACCAAATGGTAGCATTGATTGTGCGTTATCTCCGTTATCCGATGCGACTATGCTCGCTGGAATTACTGCCATCCCCATTACAACTACTGCTGCTATCGCCAAAATTGCTTTTTTTCCTTTTTTCATGTTCTTGCCTCCAAAATAGAAATTGCATAACGCTTTATATAATTATCGGCCAAATCACGGTAGGGTTTTGCTCGCTATTCTGAAAATAAATAATTAATATCTGTAGGTGGTTTTTTGGAAGAGGGTACACCAGGCTTATACCAACATTTTGGGTCTGGAATATCAATCTTTCCAAATAACGCATACTTAAGAGCAAAGCAGCCTTTGTAGCATAGTTGGTTAAATTCACATTTTTCGCATTTCCCACTCACTTTAATTTTCCTTAACTCCTCGATAGAAGGATCACTATGCCATACTTCTGAGATACTGCTCTCTGTTACATCCTTTCCATAAAATTCCGGATAAGCTGCAACCCATGCACATGGAAGACATCTCCCATCAGGTCCAATTGTGATATCTGTAGTATATGCAGCGCATGAGCCATATGTAGGCGTCCTTATTTCTTTTTTTCTTTTGTCATCCCAGAATTCGGGTTCTATAAACTTTCCTGCAATTATTATATTTGGATATTTCTTTCTTAGCCTCGGTAATATATTTGACTTTAAGTTAAAATACTCAGAGGGCGGACAAAGTAAGTTTTTCACTTGAGAGACTCCATTACCAACTGGCATGAACTCTGAAAAGGAGATAAATTTACAGCCAATTTTATTTACTAAAGAGACAATATTTTCTAAATCATGAATATTGATCTTTGTTACAACTGTATTTACATATAATGTCATATCGTATTTCAAGGTATTTTTTATGCCTTCAATAACTTCATTAAAATTTGCGCCGCGTCTTAACTTTTCATGAATTGATGGAGTCGATCCATCTAAACTTATTTGCACTATAAGTGATTTTTTATTGGCTCTATCGGCAAGAGACCTCACTTTTTTTTCATCTGCTAACAAGGTGCCATTTGTTAGGACATCCACACGTGGTATTCTTCTTGTAGCGTATTCAATTATTTCTATAATATCATCCCTAAGAAAAGGCTCACCTCCGCTAAGGGTAAGTATATTCACGCCATTTTTAACTGCTTCATCGATGATAGTTTTTATTTCATCCGTGCTCATTTCCTCTCTTGTTTTCTTTCTATAGGGTTCACCAGCTTTGAGATAACAAAAGACGCAATTGGCATTACAGCGGAGAGTAAGAAGAATTCTAACCGTTACCGGAAATTCCAAGTTTTTTAATCCTGTTACCCGCAAATAATCAAGGAAAGCTTTATCCGGGTCAAGGTAATTCCCACTTTTCGTAATTTTTTTTAAATTTATTTTGTCTCCGGTGTATATTACACCATAAGATTCTAACTCCTTAATAAGTTCGATTACATGCTTTTCCTTAACATCTGGATAAGAATCCAAAGTTTTTTCTATGATATCCTCAATGGTATTTTTACCATCAATCATCTCAAATGTTTTAATTTCCCAATCTTTGTGTAGTATGAACAATTCTTTACCCAATGCAGTATATATCCCTAATATTGATTTTCCATGCAGTGTCCCCTTCCTAACCATTAGAAAAGAAGGGGGAACCATCTTGAATACCTGTTTTTCGTTCATCTTATCAGCCCATATTAAAAAAAAGAAAAGGGAAAGGGAATGTATGCAGAGTGCCAATTGGCACACGATGCCATTATTGTATTCCTCTGTTACTTTGCTGCATCATTAAGCTGCTGGATCAGCCTCCATGAGGAGTGGTGTACACTGGTGTGAAGTGCGCATCTGTATACCAAAGACATGGTACGTAGTCATGGGCTTCGACATATGTGGGTGCCTCCATTTTTGATAGCTTCTTCATGTTTATCCCATAATGGAATATGTTAGCGTTATATAAATTCATCGATTAAGACCTCTGAGATTAGCAAATGTTTTATAAATGCATATGTTATAATATTGGATGC
>CAZHBO010000016.1:0-19423 GCA_964530745.1 uncultured Thermoplasmatales archaeon
GTTAGCCAAACAAGCTATGCTAACAATGATTTTTAGCTAACTTTCGGAAATACTGTCTAACTTAATTACCCAAAATAAACGAATTCGTTTATGCAACCCTGCTCATCCTGAATGCTCCTGTGAGTTTTATTTCATCTTTCTCCAATAAATAATCAATCCAGTTTCGTGAGATTACCTCCCCACATCCTTGGACTCTTAGCTGCAATCGTGCACCTTCTTCCCTCATTTCTACTACACCGTCCATGAGATGCTTTATAGTTTGCACCTCTATTTCTTCATGCATCCCACGGGTCATGCTGAAAAGAGAGGTCGCGCCCAATCTTTTACATGTTCCGCTAACAACCTGTAGAAAACGGAAAACAGCCTTTGCATCAGAATAGACAATAAGTGTTGAAAGGGAGTCAAAAATGACACGATGCCGCTCTGATTTTTCTATAAATTCTCTTTGGGCTTGAAGGATAGCTGCAGAGATTCTTTCCCTATTGACTGGACTATCGATAAATGTTACATAAGGACTTTCCTCCTTTAATTCCACACTGGGAGAGTAAACGTCAATATATTTTACCTTTCCCTCTCTTTCAAATTCTGCAAATGATTTATCCAACTTTTCCAATTCCTTACGCATTTCAATGAAAGATTTATCTGTTAAAACAAAAATTACGGGCTCTCCTTCTGTTAAACCAGAGAGAGCGAATCTTTTTATTATAATATCCCTTCCAATGAAAGGAGGGGCATACACAAGTACATTCTCACCATATGGTACCCCTCCTTTTAGCAGTTCATCAAGCCTATCTATTCCTGTTTTAGCCAACATATACTTCACTATCCATTATTTTATTTACCAAAACTTCAAATGCCTCCTTTACACCCGTTCCCTGGGTAGCTATTGTTTTCACTATTGGAACCTCCTCTCCAACACCCAATCTTTCTCTAATCTCCTCCTCAGATAGCACACCTTGCAAATCCTGTTTGTTTGCAACAATTACGCAAGGTATATTATTCCTTGCATTCCTGAGCAATTGTCTTGCATGCTCCAGCTCATGTGGCTTTGTTGCATCTATAACCAAAAAAATACCAAATGCTGTCTTTCCCATTTTTTCCATAATAGGAAGAAATCTTTCTTGACCAGGAATGCCAAACAACTCTGCTCTATAGCCTTTACAGTCCACAATTCCATGCTCAACAGAAACTGTTGCGCCCAATCTATCGACAGGAGTGAATCTTGTGGAAAGAGAGCGAATAAACGTTGTTTTTCCAGCCTGAAATGGTCCAATAATGATGATTTTTGGAATATAAATTCTTATGCCTCCTGGCTTATACACCTTGAACATAACTGATTTACCAGTTTTCCCTCCCCAGCTTATTTTAGAGGGGGTGTATTTTTGCCCAACAAACATTGCTCCTGGAATGGGAGTGACATCTATAATGGCATCAAAAATTCTTTTTATCCTATACAAAATAGATTCCTTATAGGGCCAGGCAGCAAAGTTGTAAATGCCAACTCCTTCTCTTTTCCCTATTTCATCATTTATCCTTGTGATTCCCTGTAACGCATCTCTTTCTCCACACAAATCCAAGATATTGGAGAGGGAATCAAAAACAATGATGGGGCGATTAGGTGACGCTTCAATAGCATCTTGTATGGCATCTTCATAACTGAGGATATCATGAGGTTCAAGCACCACATATTTTTCTTCTGAAGGGGCTCCAACCAATGGAGAATACCCATCGAGGAGTATTAAGTTATCCCTGTATTTCTCCATTCTCCACCCAAATTCCTCAAAAGTTTTTGAAACTTGTTTTGGTGATGATTTTGATACAACATAAATGCAATTCCTACCCTTCTCCAAATTATGATGGAGAGTATGGATGCCCAAATTACTTTCTTCTACCGTAGGATCTATACAAAAAAGGAGGGATTTACCTTCTGGAATACCTCCACCGAGATATTCATCAAGTTTCGGTATTCCTGTTTCAATCATTATTTCCCCCTTATATCATTTTCTTGATTTTTTCCGCAGTCTTCATAACGACTTCAGAAATCTTTTCATCATTAGATTGTGTAATGACTGCAAGCAAAGCCTTTGGACCTGCCCCGGTTGTTATGATATAAAAATTTTTTCCTTCCACCACTACCCTTTGTGGAACTCCCTTTTTTACCTCATCCATTGCAGCTTCTGCTGCACCCAAAAGCGTGGCTGTCATCGCAGCAAAAGCTTCTGGATGGAGTGTGTCTGGCATGTCCGAATAAATGAGTAAGCCGTCCCTTGAGACGATGCAACTTCCCACTATATCTACATCTGTCTCTAAATCATGCAAAATTTTTTTGTACTCCTTCACCTGCATATTTCTTCACCTAAGGCTACTTTATATTATTTTATGGATAATAAAACTTTCTAAATAATTAATTTGAATACGATATAGGTAACCAATGCCATTATTGTTGCATGCCTGAGTCCAGAGGATATTCTTCCTTCTCCCAGCATTCCTGCAACAACTCCATTTCCTATTGCTTGAACAAGTGCAGTGCAAATGTAAATAAATTCATATTCTTTCAATGATGCTCCTCCCAATGATATTCCCCCAATGCTTCCCGTTGCTTTTGTTGATTCAATGAGCTTGGGTAAAAATGTTCCTGTAAGGATGGCAATTACTGCTAAAAAAACAAAAAAGGCAACATAAATTATCATCAAATACATTTTCATTTCTGTTCTCCTATCTGCCTGCAATATTTTCAACTCCCTTACATTTTTCGCAGCTGCATCAATTACATCTGATATCTTTCCACCTGCTTCAGATGCCTTCACAACCATTGTCGTAGACCTTTGAACCAATGGAGTTTTAATTCTCTCTCCAAAACGTCGTAATGCCTCGCTAAAAGGAATGCCCCAGGAAATCTGTACAGCCATTTTTTTTATTTCAGGTGTTAAATATCCATAATCACCTTTTGCAGCTGTTTCCACTGCCCTTGCCATCGTCATGCCAGCCTTTCTGGATTCTGACAAATCTCTCAAAAACTCTGGAAATCTTTCTTCCATCAAATCCATTTTTCTGTAGCAGGCATATTCATAAAAGCCAATTGGACCAATGGAGACAAGAATTGCGTATACAGCAAAATCTATAGCATTATCTGAAGATAAAGAAATTGGTCCTATGCCTGTCATCATTTTTAGTTGTAAAAGGACGGCTATGATTACAAAGACGGCTGCAAATACTGCAGAAGTGGCAAGGATAAGGATTCTATAGAGGGTGGTAATATCATATTTTTCCCTTATCTCTCCTGCTTTCTCAGGCATTATGAGGATTATATACAAAATTAAACCAATCAGCAAACCAATACTTATAAAAATAATGGCATACCCCCAGGGTAAACCATGTAAAGAAATCCCTCCAGGAAGAGAAAAGATGGTTGCAACATTAATGAATATGAAAAGAATGATGAATACAACGATGGTAAGGTAAATCACATTTCTCCGCATAAACATTGGTCTCTCTTCCCTAAATTTGCTTCTTTCGTATATCCCTATGACCGATGCTGTTGGAGTCGGCATCTCTCCTCCAATCATAAGAGATGCAATTTCAAAAATAAGGGCAAGGTTAAGTAGGAAAAGAGGGTTGGACATGTTTCTTAAAACTGGTGCAATATTTGGAGGTAAATGAAAGCCAATATTAAGTTGGGAGCCAATGACAATAAGTGTAAAAATGAAGGCAAGTAAAAAGAGAAGGACGTATCCCCTCCCTTTTTCAACAGTGGGCATAGAAAGAACAGTATATAACATTAGAATTATCACCACTCCAAGAAATATGTTGATTAGAATGGGATCAATTGGTAAACCAAGAAATATGATAAATATGTTCAAAAGGGTTGCAAATATTATAAAAATAAAAGAGAGAAGGGATGACAGAAAATATCTCCATTCCTTTTCTTTAAACTCATCTGTAATAAAAGAAAGCATATCCTCCTTTATCTTCCTCTGAATCCATGAGAAAATTAGGAAAACGCCTAGGGCAGAGGAAAGAAGAAGAGTGGATGTGGTTGGTAAATCTAGGACCCTTGCTATTATTGAAGCTGCAATCACAGTAAAAAGCGAAACGAATGCAACCCATGAAATTTTTTTACCTATCATTTACACCTCCGGACTCATGGATTTTATCACCATCGCAAATCCAAGATGTGAAACAGGAAGCATGATAAAAGCAATAAGATAGAGTATAAGTATTGAAGAACCTGAGCTTCCTCCACCAACCATTGTCATAACTGACATCATGATGATGAGGAATAATGGAGCAGCAACGACAACAGTAACATAACTTTCTGCAAGAACGCCCAGAGTTTCTAAAAATTCTTTTTGAAGCCTTCTATTCTCCCTCATATATTCCTCCGATTTTGCAAGGAAATAACTCCTTAGATCACCACCAGAAGTTACTGTAGTAATTGCGCCCTGCAAAAATTCCTGGAATTTTATAGAAGGAGTTCTATTTGCAGCATTTCTTAAGGCAGTTATAATATCAATATTAAAAATGGAAATGTCTCTGTATATCCAGGCAGCTTCTTTCTGCACTTCTCCATATACAGGCTGCTCTGCAAGACTTTTGAAAACCAACGCAGGGGTAACTCCTGCAGATGCCATTGCTGCTATGAAATTTAGGGCATAAGGAAGTTTATTGTCAATGTCCTTTTTTCTTGCATTTGCCTTGCTTTCGGGAATCATCATTGTAATGAGATATGCTATAGCTGCAATAAAAATGGGGAGAGGAACGATAATTATAAGCAATTTTTGTGGAAAAATGATGCCAATTCGGGGGAATAAAAAGAGGAAAAGGAATGCAATTACCGATCCTGCTAAACCACCTATTATCCCATTCATCCATGCATATGCTATATATGCTTCAGGGCGAACTTCTATATATGATTTTTCTAACGCTCTTTTTATGTATTCAACTTGAGAAGATTTTGATGCTTTTTTTCCAAGGATGCGATAGCAAATTTTTTGATATCTATTCAGAGGCATTTAAGTTCCTCTTACCCTCTCTATCAACTTATCGGGATCTTTATAATATGCAGCTATTATCTCCCCCACCTCAACATAATGCTTAATTCCTTTATCCACCATCCACCTAATGACATCCCTTCTCCTGTTAAACTCTTCGTTCAATTCTTTGTCTGTCCAATTTCTCTGCTCTGCAATTCTGTCCAGCACGTGTCCTTTCCCATAGTAATCAAAAGAATCTTTCCTCGGATTCCAGCTGAATACCTCATTGGTAAGTATGTCATCTGTTGTAGGGTCTATGCCAACAACTTCAACAACTTTTTTCATCCTTCTTACCCTCTTCCTCCCTATTCTCATTAATCCTTGGATAGCAACAATGTCCAAGGCTTGCAACTGTATACGGGGTATATTGATGGGATCTCCTTCCAAACGGTGAACAACAGAAAAAATGGAATCAGCATGCATTGTGGAATATACAGTATGTCCCGTAGCCATTGCTTGGAACAATACAACAGCTTCCTCTCCTCTTATCTCACCCACAATTATATATTCAGGGCGCTGTCTTAATGCTGCTTTCAATAAATCAAACATTCCTACCTTGCTTCCTTCACCAGATTCTGCCGAGCCTTCCCTTGTTATAGATGCAATCCAATTGGGATGGGGAAGATTTATCTCTCTTGTATCTTCAATGGAAACAATTTTCATTTGTGGTGGAATGAAGAGGGACAAAGCATTCAAAGAAGTTGTTTTTCCAGATGCTGTCCCTCCAGCAAGTATAAAAGATGCCCCATGTTCAACTGCCATCCAGAAATAGGCAGCTACCTCAGGTGATATGGTGTTATATTCAACAAGATGAGTTGGCGTAAAAGGCTCCTCCCTGAAACGCCGTATTGTAAAATTTGAACCCATGGAGGAAACTTCCCTTGCAAGACATGCTTGAATCCTTGAACCATCTGGCATTGTTGCATCCATGAGGGGACGGGCAATTGAGATATGCCTTCCACACTTTTGAGCAAGTTGAATAACGAATGCATCAAGTTCTGGCTCGCCAGAAAATTGCACGTTTGTTTTCATGCTTTCATAATTTCTATGATAGATGTATATGGGAACAAGAGGGGCATCACATGAAATATCCTCTATCATTGGGTCATGCATCAATACATCAATTTTTCCATAGCCAATAAAATCTCTTACAACATAATACATTATTTTTTCCTTCACCACATCAGATAGAGATATTGAATAGTCCTTAAGAATCCTATCCACATTTTTCCTTAGATAATCCTTCGCTTCATCTTCACTAAATTCTGTAAGCTCTATATCCATTGTTTTTATGAGTGTTTCTTTCAAAAAATCAAGAATCTTTTTTTCTTCATATCCCAAAGTTGGTTCCAATACCTCATACCTATATTCATGATTTTTATTATCATAAATGACCCTCGTGTATGAATAAGGCTTAGTTATTGGATGTAATTCCACAACTTCTATGTTGGGATCTGCCGGAGGTGTTAAATCAACCATCTCCCGAAAATCCCCCAAAATCTCGTCTATTCTTTTTCCAGATTTTAACTCAACTAATCTGCTCCTAGCATTAATTTTTTCTTCCATCTGTTGAATGTTTCTTAGCTCATCAAGCATCTTTTTTCTAATGGAAACCTTTTTCCCGATATCAACTGTTTCTAAAATTTCCGATGCCTTCTTTTTTTCTTCTTTCTTCTGCGTCAATATTATTTTTTTATCCATGGGCACACCAAGCTTTGTAAATATTATCCTTTTCCTATTTATAGATTATTATTTTTATTTACTGGCAAACTGCTAAAGAAAATCGCAATGTTATTATACTCCATATCCAATGAATTATTGAAATGAAAACTCTTGTTCTGTGCATCGATCGGGATAATGACCTGGGCAGAAAGACGGCGATAACATCACCGGTAATTGGAGAGGAAGAAAATCTCGAAGCGGCAAAGGCTCTTGCCCTTGCAGATCCAGAAGATTCCGACGTAAATTGCATTTTCTCTGCTTTGTCCATATATAAAAAATTAAAAGATGAAGCAGAAATAGCTACCATCTGTGGTGACATAAATGTTGGAGAATCCTCCGATATTATACTTGCAAAGGAATTAGATGAAGTTCTTGAGAAAGTAAAGCCGGACGGCGCAATTGTTGTTACTGATGGAGCAGAAGATGAATATATACTGCCTTTAGTTCAATCTCGAGTAAAAATAAATGCAATAAAGAGGGTTGTGGTTAAACAAAGCAAGACATTGGAAGGAACATACTATCTTCTCTCTCGATTCATGGAAGACGAAAAAATGCAGAGAAAATTTTTATTGCCCATTGCTTTAGTCCTTTTTGTTTGGGGAATTTCAGCCTTATTCGGCTCTCCCGCATGGGGCTTCTCTACTGTCTTAATTGTGCTCGGCTCTTATTTGTTAATAAGAGTTTTTCATCTTGAAGGGGCGATCACAGCAGTTGGTAAAGAAATATATGCTGGTCTCAGAAGTGGAAAGATTTCTTTGTTTTCCAATCTGCTTGCCATTTTCATTGTGATTGGGGCTATTTTATCTGCTTACAATGTGCTTTCATCAAAAGCAATGGAGATGCCAGAGTATGTTATAAAATTCATTGATGAAGTATTATGGTGGTTGGTAACAGCGGTTTTTATATCAGCAGCGGGGAGATTTATAGATGTCTATTTCAGGGAAAAAAAAGTTTTGTGGAGTTACACCCTCCTCCCATTTTCTTTAGTGGCATTTGGTTTGATTTTATCAGCATCAATAGACATCCTTTTAAAAATTCTTCACAATGCTGAGGCCCTTTCCTATATATTGAATATCCTATTTTTAACAAAACTCATAGGAGGGGTATTAATAGCATTTATTGGAATGGTTCTCCACCACATTTTGGAAGACATATATGGGGAAAAGGCACAGAAGGGTTAATAAAGGAAGGTGTATTACCGATGACAGTGTCTCTGTTTATTATAATTGCAATATTATGCATATGGATTTTGATTGTTTATTTAATAAAAGAAAAAGGAGGTGATGCTTTTTCCATATGGGGTCCAATATTATTATGGAAAACAGAGAAGGGAAAAGCATTAATAGAAAGGATTGCAAAAAAAGGGGAATTTTGGAAAAGATATGCAGATTTAGCAATTATTATATGCAGCATATCAATGATTCTAATGTTCCTACTAATCCTATGGAATGTGAATCTTTCTTTTAAAATATCTCCTAAAAATGCCCCATCGCCAAGAATGCTAATTGGTTTACCAGGATTAAACCCTATTATACCGATTGGTTATGGAGTAGTTGCTATTGCAGTAGCAATAATCATCCATGAATTTTCCCATGGCATTCTTGCAATGGTTGAGAAAATAAAGGTAAAAGCATTGGGTCTCATTTTTTTTATATTCCCCATAGGAGCATTTGTGGAGCCAGATGAAGAAGAACTTGAAAAAGTGAGCAGAAAAAAGCGCTCCCATGTATTTGCTGCTGGACCAATGTCAAACCTTTTACTTGCCTTTATCTGCGCCCTTCTTTTTTCTTCAGTTTTCATGGCTTCTGTAACCCCTAAGGTAGAGGGTGCATTGATTACAGGTGAAGTGCAAGATAGTCCTCTTGCTGCTGAAAACATAAAACCGTGGAGTGTTATTGTTTCTTTTAATGGAACCGAGATAAGAAATGTTTCAAATTTTGAAAAAGTCATTGAGAGCATCCATCCAGGAAAAGAATATAATTTCACTTTCTTTTTCAATGGAAAATGGTATGATAAAAACATTCTTGGTGGAATGGTAGTAGCCATGGTAGCAGATGGTTATCCCGCTGATAAAGCTGGGATTAAGGAAGGCGATGTGATATATAAAATAAATGACACCACCATTACAAATGAAAGCACTTTCTTTACAGCCATGAATAAAACTAAGGCAGGAAAAGAAATAATGGTGCAATATTTTAGATACAACAATGGAAAATATACTCTCCATGTAACTCCTGTCACACTGGAGGATAAGTATTCGTATTATCAAAAATATAATCCAGAGGGGAATAAGGAATGGTATAAAGGAAAAGGTTTCATAGGATTAAATATAATTGCTTTTGGAATAAGCGTTGCACCTGTAGATTATTATCCCGAAAGGCTGGCTCACCCATTAAAAAGCATGAACTCATTTTTTTTCTACATTGCTTTACCCTTTGCAGGACTCTCGCCCTTTCCAAAAGATTTTGCATCATTGTACACTACACCTTTCAGCGCCCCCCTCTTTTGGGTTCTTTCCAATCTCCTTTATTGGCTTTTCTGGCTTAATTTTGCTGTAGGGACATTCAATGTTCTTCCTGCCATACCTTTAGATGGAGGATATATATTTAGAGATGGAATTAGCTATGCTATTGAGAAAATGAAAGGTAATTGGAAAAAAGAAAAATTAGATAAAGTAACGCATGCAATAACAATGTTCTTTTCAATAATTGTTTTGCTTTCCATTGTCGCCATAATATTGATTCCTCGCCTTCGTCTTCTTTTCTAAAGGGTTAAAAACCCAGTGGTATTAATAGATAAGATGGAAAGGATACTGGCTGTTTGCGAATTTCATGGAGAATGCGAGAAGGTGATACAGAAAGTACTGGAAATAGGAAGCGAAGGTGATTTTGTATACATTCTTTACTTCATACCTTCTAAAATGCATGAAACCATAGATAAGAAGGCACATACCATGATAAAAGGGGAAGCAAAAAAGGTTTTGCAGACATGCATTGAAAAAATAAGGAAGGAGAAAATTTCGTGTAAAGGGAAAATAAAAAGAGGAAATGCGTTCTCGGCAATGAAAAAGATTGTAAATAAATATAAAAGCACACTAATAATCATAGGATATGATAAAAAAGGATTATTTTCCCACTATTCGATGGAAGAACTTATGCAAAAAATCGCAGATATAGCTTCCATTCCTGTAATGGTTGTGAAATAGCATGCTAAAAGTTTTTAATTCCATTTCCTTTATTCTTCGTGGCAAAATTTAAGAGCAAAGGTATTCGTGTTGCATCAAAAGTTCAGGAGAAAAAAATACTGGATATTGCGGAAAGGTTAAAGAAAAATCCTTTTATCATCCTCCCTGAATGTGGAAACAAAAACTGCAATGCTTGTTTTTTTAAACCTATACAAAAAAAATTTGAAAAAATAAAAGAAGCAGTAAATGATGAAAAGAAGCTTAGTAAGATGGCGAATAAAAAAGACATTGCTTCTGCAGTTGCGGGAACTATCTTACTCACATTTTCAAAAAAAATCCCCTATTTCGCTACTAAAAATATAGGAGGGGAGACAGTTGTTTATGCACAGCGTGGTAAATCCCAGGAACAAAATCTTATTGCAGCACAACATATTGATGATCCAGCCCTCCATCTTTTAGGATTCATAGACGTTGCACAGAAGAAAAAATTGTACATATATGCGACCAATGAAAAAATAATATGCATGGGAAGAGATTCCAAACCTCCTGATGAATTTTTAAATTTCATTTTAAAAAAATTTGGTTGGAAAGAATGGAGTTGTGGTCATGATGGCATATGCATAAAAATAAGGTGGATTCCTGCTGATAAAGAAATAAAGATATGTGAGGGATGTGCCAAAGGAAATACAATTTTAAGAATGACGAGATATTATTATACTCCTTCTCCAGAGAAAGAATTTAAAGCAGAAGTTGTTGGAGAAGTAATCCATTGTGGAGGGGAATGCGAGATATGTGCCATAAAAGAAGCAAAGGAAAAGAAGATGGATGATTCCTTTTATATCCAAGGAAAAATAGGGGACGAAGAGTTCATAAAAAATTGGCGTAAGAAAGTAAGATGGAATATAGAAAAGATAAGGGAAGGGATTGTAATAGTTGATGAAACATGCTATGGCAGCAATATTGAAGAAATCATTAAAAAATTTAAGCCAAATAAATGGGAAGAAATAGGATTAAGGTATGTACTGGAAAGATTGGAGAGACCTTTATTTCTCTCGGATGCAACACCAAATAAAATACTTCTTGCCCATTGGAATGAGCATGGAAAGGATATCGTAAAAAAAATAGCAGGTGAAGGAGGAGAGGAAATATTTGAAGAAGGAAGAAGGAGGAATTATTCCCCTTCTCAAGTGCTTGAGAAAGCATATGAGTTACAGCAAGAAAAGAAAATTCTCCAAGATTTGCCTGTTTATAATAAACTTCCTTCCCTTGCATCATTCGCCGATGCAATAGCGAGGGCATATAAGATTAAGGGAACGGAGGAAGCAATGAAAAAAATTCATGGCGAAAAAATGGATACTAAGAAGAAGGCGATAGCATATGCTTTTCTTTTAGCGATGAAAAGAGCGGATAGCGAAGCATGGAAGTATTCTGATATGGAAAGAGAATTTGGCGAGCATCTTGCACCACTTGCAGAAAAAATGTTAAAAGAAAAAGGAGAAAATTATCAGAAAGCTTTGCAGGATTTAATTACAACATCCGGCTCAACAAAGAAAATTGGAGGATAATATGCCTTTTGAACGCTCTTGCGGGGTCATTCTTTTCAATAAAGAAAAAGGATTCTTACTGCTGAAATATGGATGGGGGCACTGGGGCTTTGTGAAGGGAAACGTTGAGAAAGGAGAGGAGGAAAAGGAAACAATTTTAAGGGAGGCAGAGGAAGAGGCAGGAATTAATAGGGAGAGCATACGCTTCATCCCGGGTTTTCGGGAAAAAATTTCTTATTATTATAAGAAGGAAGGAAAGACGATTTATAAGGAGGTTGTTTATCTTTTAGCTGAGACAACAGAAAAAGAGATAAAACTTTCATATGAACACACTGATTATGCATGGTTGCCTTATGAGGAAGCGATGAAAAAAATAACCCATGAAAATGATAGAAATGTACTCAAAAAAGCAAAGAAATTTTTGGAGAAATTTCAAGGCTAACTCTCGTCCTTGCATAAACACTCTATAAATGCCTTTTTGTTGCATATCGGGCAACATTCATCTATGGCATCTCCCCTATAATATATATCACATGATTCACAATAATATCTAATCATTTTTCCTCTCCTCAACTTTTTGCTCCCTTCTTCCAAACTTTATGATATATCCCAATCCCATCCATGTAATTTATATCATATAAATAAATAAATTTTTCGATTTTTTGTAGTGAAATACATTAACATTTTTATTTGTAATACGATTACTATGTGATGAAATACCTCATTATCCTAATATTCATTCTTCTTCTCTTTCCCGGGGTAAATGCATGTAAAGATATTATTGCAACCAATGATGCTACCGCTGGTGATTACAACTTGCTCTTAAAAGTAAGAGATCCATCCCGTCCTGGATTGCAGGTGGTTTGTATGGTGAATAAAGGATATGAATATGATTACCATCATCCATGGAGTGGGAAAGAAATGCATTTTGTTACAAACCATAAATACATTGGCGTTGCAACCAAAGGAGATGTTCCTCCCAATATTGTAAAAGCTGGCATGGCTCTGAATGATGCAGGTGTAGCATATGGAGATGCAGATTCTCCATCTTACTGGATAAATCCCTCCAAGAACGCATGGGACGATTTTGATTGGATTCGCTATTCCTGTCAGAATGCAAGTGATGAAGAGGAAGCTGTGGATTATTTAATAGATGTTGTAGAAATGCATGCCCCTGGCGTGGCAGAGAATTTGTTTGTTGTGGGTCCACAAAGAGCATACATCATCGAGGCAGATGCATATCATTATAATGTAAAGGAAGTGAATGGGATCGCAGTTATGTCAAATTATCCAAAGGAATTATGGGATAAAAGATTTCTCAAAAAAATTTTTATTTCTTCATCCTTTGACAAAACATTTGAAGGAGATGTGAGGAAGGGGAAGGTAATACGCCTTGGTTCTTTATTGGGAGTGAGAATATTAAATATTGGAGATGGATGGATATCTGCTCGCCAGATTCCATTTGGCGAAAAAGTCATGATTAAAGAAGGGGAAGGAAGGAGGGTCGGCTATTTTTATGTAAAACTGCTGAATTGCTATGGAAGAATGGCAAGGGTGAGTGTATGCTATGAATATTATGCATGGGAAAATGAGATGATGGAGAAGATACGGCAAAAATATGGCTTTATTACTCCTCAGGACATGATGAACTGGTCGAGATTGCACAGCTACGATTTAAATAACTTAAGGGGAATGTGTGAAGGAGAAGAAAAGGCTGCAATGGTTTTTAAAATTCCAACCAGAAATGCAGACATAATGGGTATGGGCTGGTTCGCCCCAGACCAATGTGCTTCGATATTTATTCCTATCCATATTGCATCAAAGGATATCGCCTCTCACTACAAAAGCGGGGAGGCATCAGAGCTAGCTAAAGAAATTCTGCATGCATTTGGTGAGAACGCATCAAAAAATTTTAAAAAAGTGGAGGAAGTTTTTATTAAAGAAAATGAGCAAATGGAAAAATTTGTTCTAGGGAATGAAGAAAATGCAAGCGATATTTTTACTATTTCTGATAAAGAAATGCAAAATCAGGCATATATAATGGAAGAAATGTATTTGAGGGCAGATGATAAGGAGAGGGAAGCAATAATAAACATATGGGAAAATGATTATCTTGCCACTCTCAAAAATATAAAAAGTGTTATCTCTTCCTGCGGGGAAGAAACTAAGAAAAATCTTGCATCACTTGCATCCAGCATATGCAAGGGAAGAGCAGAGATAGCGAAAAAAATAAAGAATGATGGAGAGCCATTAAAGGAATGGGAAAAAGGAAATGATGTGGCTTCAGAAGAAAATTATGAAAAATCAATTGATTATTTCATAAATGCATATGAAAAAGCAGATGCTGCTCTTTTCAGCAAGCATGTTAAAGAATCATTTACAAAAAGAAGTGACTATGCTGCCATCATATTTGGTGTTTTAATTGCAGGAGCACTGATATTTCTTTTAATTAAAAAGAATGGCTTACCATAGTAAATGTTTGTTTCCTATATTCACCCTGTTGAGATGCTTAATGGCGACTTCATAACATTCCTCCGCCAATTTTTTTGTGGTTACAGGCATATCACTCATTTTAAAATCGGGATGAAAGGCTAAAAGAGAGTAAGGGATATCTGGATTTAAAGAAGATATAAACTTCGCAATCTTTTCAACCTCTTCCTTATCTATATAACCAGGAATCAAAAGGGTTGTTGCAGTAAGAATGTTATTAAATTCCTTGGCAATCATTTCAAAATTTTTTAATGTCCCGTAGTTTGGTCTGCCTGTGAGGGCTATATTCAAATTACAATCAAATGCCTTTAAATCAAATTTTATTATTCCATTGGTGGCATAAGAGAACTCTGCAGCTTTTTTAACCAACTTTGGATTACCTGTTCCATTCCATTCCCAGCATATCCTTAATTTTTTCCTTTCCAAAATTTTTTTAGTTGCTCTCAATAAAAAAGGAAGCTGTGGCTCTGGTGTCCCTCCAAAATAGCATATGCAATTTGCTTTTTCTGCTTGCCTTACCAACTCATTTATTTCCATATGGGCTGCCATATCCAAATTTTTATGCTCCCAATTCTGGCAGAAGATACAGTCAAAGGAACATGCAAAAGGGAAGACCGCTAGGTTATAACCCTTTTCTTTGCTTCCAGGACAAAACCAAGATGCGCAGCAGTTGGTTGGCAATGGGTCATAATAGGTATGTAAAAGCCCCTCCTTTATCTTTATCTTTCCATTTATATTCCTCCTTAAACCGCAGTATCCTTTTTCTCCTTCCCCCATCTTACATTCATTTGCACATATTTTACATTGTATTCCATTTGCGTCAGAAGGTGGTTCTGGAGGAAGATTAAAATCCATTCTAATTTTTTTATGTGCTTCTATTGCTATCTGCAATGCTTTTTCTTCGCTCCTAATGCATGATAGGCAAACACCCAATACAAATGAAATTTCCTCGCTTTCCCTTCCACATATTTTGCATTTTGCTTTTTTTCCTTTCCTATCAGCCAACATTTCTTGGATCCGTTATCTCTCCTTTTAAAGCAGATGCAGCCACCGTTGCTGGAGAGGCAAGATAAACCTCAGCCTCTCTTGAGCCCATCCTTCCTTTAAAATTTCTGTTGGTGGATGCTATCGCCACTTCATTGCTTGCTAGGATTCCTTCATGTGCTCCCAAACATGGTCCACATCCTGGGTTTAAAACGAGCGCTCCTGCTTCCAAGAATGTTTCTATGATGCCTTCCTTCAATGCCTCTTTGTAAATTTTCATGGAGGCTGGAAAAACCAGCATTCTGACTCCATCTGCAATTTTTTTTCCTTTTAGGATATCTGCAGCTATACGTAAATCTTCCATTCTCCCATTTGTGCATGAGCCAAGTACAGCCTGATTAATTTCTTTGCCCTCTACTTCTGCAACATCTTTGACATTATCCACAGCGTGAGGGCATGCTATCTGCGGATTAAGGTCGCTTACATCAAATGTAAACTCTTTTTCATAGATACCATCATACTCCTTTTGAGGAAAAACTGCCACCTTTGCACCCATTTCCATCGACATATTTGCGATGGTTATTTTACTTGCCAGACTCATTTTTTTAGCCAAGCTTCCATAAAACTCACATGACTTATAATTTGCTCCATCGGAGCGCATATGTTTTATGATGTGCAGGATAATGTCCTTCGAGAACACCATTTCTGGCAAATTTCCTTCTATTTTTATTTTATAACTTTCCGGCACACGCAGCCATATTTTTCCAGTTGCCCAGACAGCAGCCATTTCAGTTGCCCCTATGCCTGTTGAAAATGCTCCAAGTGCTCCATATGAAGTAGTATGGGAATCAGTCCCTACTATCAACTTTTCTGGCATTGCATGCCCCTCTTCTATCATAACCTGATGGCATATGCCTTTATTTATATCATAAAAATTTTTTATTCCATGCTTTCTGACAAAATCCCTAATTTTTTTATGAGCCTCAGCTGTCTTTATTGTATTCGCTGGAACTCTATGATCAAGGATGATGACAATCTTGTTTACATCCCAGACTTTTTTTACCCCAATTTCTTCAAATTTTTTTATCACCAGAGCAGCATTGTCATGGGACATTGCAATATCAACGCTTGCATCAACAATATCTCCCGCCTCTACTTTTTCCCCAGAAACTTTTGCCAGTATTTCTTCTGCAAATGTCACCATCCCTTCACACTCCTTATTTCATCCAAAACTGTTCCATCTCTAAATTCTGTTATAGCAACAACATCATCTCCAAAGCGAGGTTTCTTCGGCTCTCCTGCTAATCTCACCGCTTTTTTATACAAATCTTTTATATCAACAATTGGCATTCCTTTTAATGCTTCAATCAAATCCTCCCTTTTTGGATTGATTGCGATTCCTTTTTCCGTAACAACAACATCAACAATATCCCCTGGTGTGGAAACAGTTGTAACCTCCTTCCTTATCACAGGAATTCTCCCCCTCAACAGAGGTGCTAGTATGACAGTTATATCTGAGCCTGCTGCGGCATCCTGATGACCCCCTATTCCGTGCAATAATAAGCCATCTGAATGTGTATTTACATTAACATTGAAGTCAATGTCTACTTCTGTTGCCCCCAAAAAGCATGCGTGCTGCTTATTAACAATGCATCCGGCAGTATGAGGATTACCAAACATGATGTGAGAGACCTCCACATGATCAGGATTTTTTCCTATAGACTCAACTGCTTCCAAATCAAAACTTTGTGCATCCAAAATTTTTTTTATTGTTCCGTCCTCTAACATGCTAACAACAAAGCCTGTTATTCCTCCCATAACAAAATTTCCTTTAATCCCATTCTTTTTCATATATTCATGCAAAAATTTTGTGACAGCAAGACTTGTTCCTCCCGCCCCCGCCTGAAATGAAAAGCCATCTTTTAGTATGCCTGCTTTTAGAAATAGCTTAACGACATTTTTTGCCATGGCAAGGCGGGCTGGGCTTTTTGTAATCTGCATAGTGCCTGTTTTTATGCCACTTGGGTCACCAATGGATTCTACCTTAACAACGTAATCAACGACGGTTTGAGGAATTGACATTGGCGTAACAGGATAAGGTTGCAGATTGTCAGTAACAACAACTACTTTATCAGCATACAATGCATCAGCATATGCAAATCCTATTGCACCAAAAGCAGATTTTCCATACATTCCATTTCCATTTCCATATTCATCAGCAATAGAAGTAGCAATGAAAGCAACATCAATATGCAAATCTCCAGAGGAAATTGCCCTTGTCCTTCCTCCATGAGAGCGTAGAACAACGGGCTCCTTTAACTTTCCTCCTTGCGAAATAAATGCTCCAATGGGACCGTTCAAGCTCCCATGGATGGAACTAATAACACCATTTTTAATATGCTCTATTAAGGGCTCATGAACGGGGAAGAGGGCACTTGGGGCAAGAGTAATGTCCTTTATTCCCATCTTTGCTATTTCATTTAAAATCATATTAACGATTCCTTCTCCATTTCGCAGATGATGATGAAATGATATAGTTGAGCCGTCCTCAATGCCACACTTTTTTATTGCCTCTTTTATTGAAGCAAGAACTTTGGACTCACCAGGAAAAACAGCCTTTAAGGGGGGAGAATATTTCCTTCCTTTCGGCTTAAAAGAAAAAGGTCCTTTATACGGCTTTAACTTCCTACCAGCAATCTTGCTTGGAATCTCCCTGCCAAGAATATTTATCATAATATCCCTCCCATTTTTAATATTCTCCTTGCTTTCTTTTCTACAGGCAAATCAATCATTTTTCCATTTATGGACGCCGTTCCCAATCCCTTTTTCTTTGCTTTTTCAATAGTATCAACAATCTTCTTAGCTTCTTCAATTTCCTCTTTGGTGGGCATGAAACATTCATGAATTATTTCTATCTGGCTGGGATGAATAACTCCTTTGCCATCAAATCCCATCTCAATTATTTTGATGGTTTCTTCTCTTAATCCTTCCATGTCATTAACATTTGGATAAATTGTATCTAAAGCTTGTATGCCAAATGCTTTTGCTGCAATAATAATTCTTCCCCTTGCATACAGCAGGGAATGCCACTTTCTTTTTCCCCCAATATCTCTGGTAAAATCCTCTGCTCCAAATGCTATGGCAACAATGTTCTCACTTGCTCCTGCTATTTCAGATGCATTAGCTACCCCTTTTGCCGTCTCTACTATTGGCATGAGCTTTGCCTTCATCCCTTCTTCCATCAAAATTTTTTCAATTGAATGAACATCCTCATTGCTTTCCACTTTTGGAATGCAGACTCCATGGGGCGAGCCGTATTTGATAATGGAAATATCTTCCTTTGCCGTCTCTTTATTTATTCTCACCCATGTCTCGGCAGAGAAATCAAGGGATTTCAAAGCATTTTTTACCAAATAGCGGGCATCTTCTTTTTGTTCTATTGCAACGGAATCTTCTAAGTCCAGAATTATGCAATCGCATCCATATGCTCCTGCATTATTCATCATTCTAGGATTATTTCCAGGAACATACATTCTTGTCCTTCTCAACCCTTCCATTTCTTTCCTTGCAACCATTTCATCTGGAATTTTTTCATTGCATGCTTTTGCAATTGCCGATTCTAGCCTTGCTAAAATAACATAATCCAATGCACCATTTTCTTGAATCTCCACCTTTGCTTTCAAATTCAGTTCATCAAGCTTTTTTTTAACCAGCTCTTCAATATGCTCATCGAACATCTCTTTTACCTTGCTTTTTAGGATGAATCCATCCCCCTTTGATACAGTAATGATGCAATCTCTTTTATTTTCAGTTCCTGCTATGCCCTTCCTTTTTATTTTCATTTTTCCCCCTCGCTATCTCAAAATCGATAAAGTCGCAGTGATGAACAATAATTGCTTCTGGAATTCTTTCAACAAATTCTCCTTCCTTTGAGTGAGAGGCGATTATGCTGACAATTTTTTTATCCAGTCCAACTTCCATCGCCAATGATGCTCCAATGATAGGATGGCGTATTATTTTTCCTAAAGAAGATTTTTTTATTTTTTTATCTATGCATTCATATTCCAGAAGTTTACCAACATCATGCAACAAGGCGCCTGCAATTAACACATCCATATCAACATCTCCCCTTTTTTTTCCTATGACAAAAGCCATCTCTGTTACCCTATTGACATGCTCAATAAAACTGCCCGCATTTGGTATGAGGAGAGTGAAAGGAATGTTATCCAAGGATATCCATTTTCCTCGCTTCATCGCAATTTCCCAGCATTGAGAAACTTTTTTTCTTATTTCATCACTTTTTATTTCTTTAAGTAATGGAAATATTTCCTCAAATTTCTGCATTGATGTGGAATATTGTAAAGATATTAAAAAGTAACTACAAACAGCGAAATTATTATAGACAGCAGTTACATATAGGCATGGTGTTGGCAATGAAAAAAATAATTGCATTTTTGCTGGCTGGA
>CAZHBO010000017.1:0-18656 GCA_964530745.1 uncultured Thermoplasmatales archaeon
CTGGGATTTGAACCCAGATCGGCGGGTCTCTTCTATGGGTCATCGCTCCAGTTATTCTTCACGGATCAGATGACCCTCTTTTAATCATTCCCATAACTGGAGCCCGCAATGATCCCTGGTTACACCATGCTCCCAGTGGGGCAATATGGTAATATTTTTCCCTTATTTAAATTTTCATTAGGAATGGAAGCGGAAAAAAATAAAAAAATTATTAAGTGTTAAAGTACTCTAAGGCTTGAATGATAAGGAAGAGGTTCAATGTTTGGAGGGTGGAGATAAAATGGGGAAGAATGGAGATAGAATTGCATCCCTTATGGAGATTTATGATAATTGTGTGGATAATTCCTCCAATTTTTGGAGAGCTCACGTGGAGATTACTTGGAGGAAAATATTTTGGTATAGTATTGGGCTTATTTGTTTCTTCACTGAAAACGTTATTTGACTACCTAGTTGTCATCTATGAACACGGGGCGATGGGTGAAATTAAAAGGAAGGACTATAGAAGCTTTTGATGAATGGTATCATCAGATGCTACGGCTATGATAAACTTTGGTATTTTAGCAAGAACTGTGTTCAATGGCACCATTCGGGCATGCATCAACACATATACAGCATTCAATGCATTCATCAATTTTTGTGGCAAAAGACTTTCCATTTTGCACTTCATAGACATCAACGGGACATTCCTCAACGCACTTTCCGCATCCATCGCATTTATCATGGTCTATTTTTATTGTTATATCTCCCGAGGAAGATGTAAATTCTTTTATCATGAAAGGGAGATAGAATTTTGATTTATAACTTTTCCTCTTTCAAATATCTATTTACAATCTCAATGGCACACAATTTACCACACATCGAACATGCCCGCAAATCCTCCGTTGGCTTGCGCTTCTCCCTGTATTCCCTTGCTTTTTTTGAATCAATGCACATCTGGAACATTTTTTTCCAATTGAGGTTGCTCCTTGCCTGGGAAAATTCTTTGTCAATGCCAACGTCTATTCCCCTTGCAATGTCTGCAGCATGGGCTGCAATACGGGTTGCAATAACTCCATCCCTAACATCATCAACATTTGGAAGGGAAAGATGCTCAGCAGGAGTGACATAGCACAAAAAGTCAGCCCCATAATATCCTGCTATTGCCCCTCCAATACCTCCAACAAAGTGGTCATAGCCAGGAGCAATGTCTGTAACCAATGGTCCTAAAACGAAATATGGTGCTTCCTTTGTCACCGTCTTCATTATTTTAATATTTGGCTCAATATGCGAGAGAGGCATATGCCCAGGTCCCTCCACCATTGTCTGCACCCCTGCTTCCCTTGCTTTTTCCACCAATTCACCAATTATGAGCAATTCCTGAAATTTTGCCCTGTCATTAGAATCGAAGAGGGCGCCGGAGCGCATCCCGTCTCCTAAGCTTAAGGTCAAATCATATTTCTTTGCTATTTCCAATAAATAATCAAATTCTTTATAGATAGGGTTTTCCTCATCATTATGCAAAATCCATGCCATATGGAATGCCCCTCCTCTCGATACCATTGGAATGAGGCGATGCTGCCTTTTTAATCTCTCAACGCTCTCCTTTGTCACGCCGACATGGGCGACGGCAAAATCAACTCCCTGCTTTGCTTGATGTTCGAAGGAGCGGAACATGTCATCAGATGTCATCTCTACAATGGAGCCTCTTTTTTCTATTGCTTCTATACCTGCTTGGTAAATCGGGACAGTTCCGAAGGGAATATCAATGACTTCCAGCAATTTTTTCCTTATTTCATCCAAATTTCCCCCTGTTGATAAATCCATGATTGCATGTGCGCCTGCTTCCATCGCAACTTTTGCTTTTTTTATTTCCTCCTCTATGCTACAGTATTCTCGGGATGTTCCAATGTTGGCATTTACTTTAACTCTCAATCCTTTTCCTATGCCCAATGATTTTGGAGAATGGATTGGATTTTTTGGAATAACAATTTTACCTTCTGCAACCCTCCTCCTAATTAACTCTGCATCTAAGCCCTCACTTTTTGCAACTTCCTTTATTTCCTCTGTAATGATTCCTTTTTGAGCTTCTTCCATTATTGTCATGGCTAAGCAAGAAATGCGACGTCCTATAATATTTTTTCCCATATCTGCCTTTTGTATAAAATCAGGCAAAATTCCTTTTTAACCAATCCTTAAAGACTGGATCTGCTACTTTATACTTTCCATAACCTGTCTTTTCTATCAACCCGATTTTCTGTAGATAGGCGATTTGTCTCATCATCCCTCCTAAATCATAGCCAACAAATCTACCAGCCTTGCTCAATGAATTGTATCTGCTCAAGCCTGTAAGTATGACGCCATATGTCCCAGACCTCTGATTCAATTTAGATAATGTTTCTCTAAATTCACTATCAAGTTCGAGGAGCATTTCTTCATATGCCTGTTCGATTGTGCCAATTGTAATGTTTTTTGATAGCCCACTTACTATTAATCCGAGGCGTTGCACATAATCTGGTATAGAATGGGTCAATCTGATGAATTTACTTATTGCTTCATCTGATATTTTATAACCACATAATTTGAATCTATTTTTAACAAAATGCCTTACTTCTTCACTTGGCAAAGATTTCACTACTGTTTTATGTAATTGTCTATAAAAGGGCGATTTTGCATTTTCTACTAAGAAGGTCATGAAGGTAATTGAGCTTCCGCAGAAAACATAACAGACGTTTTTCTGTCTTTCTACAATAGACCTTAATCTTTTTAAGAAGTTATCCCTCATCTGGAGCCAATATCCTGAAATTCATCCAGTATCAGGACAAATTTTTTATTTTTACTCCTGCCCAATTTCTCGGTATAATTAAAAGCATCCTCTACTAGTAAATCTTGATCAATATCTTTCTGTTTTAATCCTATCCTTATTTTGAAATAATGCCCGACGCTTAGTTCCATATCTGTTAATTGGTAAGCAATTTTATCAATACTTTCCTTTATATATTTCCTGATTGCAGATTTATATTTCCCATCACCAGTACATGCTATATATGCATCTTTTATGCTATCTGATAGTATGGAGGCAAATCGTCTTTTATCAGGAATGCCATAACAATTTATGTATATGGGTATAGGGTTTCTTATCTGATTCACAATTTTGAAAAGGATGGATGTTTTACCCATTCGCCTCAATCCTAGCAGGCATGTTTTTCTATCTATTTCCTTTACTTTGTCCAAGTACTTATCCTCAGAAATTGTTGTAAAAAGGCACCTCCAAAAGAGGCTGCGTGTCTTTTAACTTGTTTAGAATTAACTACATAAAATGCTCTGTAGAATTTGTGATGATTGCAAGATGAGCATATTATTGAATAAAGATATTCCCCCAGGTACAGACTTTTAGAAAGATGGAGAATTATTTACCTTTTAATTGTTCTAGCTCCTTGAGGCGTGCCAATTATGATTTCTGTAGCAAGCTCAATGAACAAACCATTTTCCACAACTCCTGGAATGCTGTTAATCTCCCTTTCCATCTCCTTTGTATTTTCAATGGAAGCATATTTGCAGTCTAAGATATAATTTCCATTATCAGTAACAAAATTTTCCCTCAAAGATGGCATAAATCCCAAATTTGCGAGTTTTTTTGTTGTTGCCTTCCATCCAAATTTTACCACTTCTACAGGCAGAGGAAATGAAAATCTTTCTACTATCTTTGATTCATCAACAATAATTATTTCCTTTTCTGAACAACTTGCCACCATTTTTTCCCTTAATAATGCTCCACCTCCTCCTTTTATTAAATTAAGATTTGAATCCACCTGATCTGCGCCATCTATTGTTATGTCGACATAAGGATATTCATTTAGAGTAGATACAGAAATGCCAGCCTTTTTTGCCATATTTTCTGTTGCTACTGATGTAGGAATTCCAATAATTTCCAAACCATCTTTTACCATTTCTCCCAATTTTTCTATAGCATATGCCGTCGTTGAACCTGTTCCCAAGCCAACAACCATACCATCTTCAATATAACTAACAGCCTGATGTGCAGCAACCTTTTTCAGTTTCTCCATGATAGTAAAAGAAAATTTTTATAAAAAGGTTTATAGCTACTTCTTCTTCAGGAAGGGCAACCCTGTCTTCAGATTCACTTTAACATTATATCCTGCTGGCTTATCAATGGGTTCACCACTCTTAGGCTTCTTCGCACTAAAAAAGTAAATTCTCTGTATCTTACCTCCCTTCAACTCCACCTCTCTTGTATAAAGGGTGTACTCCTTCCCCCTACTTTTGAATTTAAACACCATTTTCCTCAATAGAATATAAAAAATACATATTTAAGATTTTGTCTGCCATCACCATAATCCAATGCAAAATATTTATATTTGTAACCCCATAATAAAATGGGACTAGGAGTAGGCGAGCGGCCGACGGTGCATCATGCGCTGAGGAAATACCCTCCTCATTCCTGGGTCAGGGGCGTAAATGCTGGGGCGAGAGTCCCAAAAGAGGGTGCAGAAACGACACAGCCTATGGCGAGGATGATTCCTTTGAGGATGACGTTGCCGTAGGATTTGATGAAACGACCCTCTCCCTGGAGCAAGTCCAAATACCGGGATCGGTTACCCAGGACCGCTCGGAGGTAGGACGCATAGGTGAATGCCGCTTAAAACAGAAGAGGGATTACGGCCTAGACCTAGTCCCATCATTCCAAAATTTTAATGCTACAGGGACAACTTTTCTTAAGTCTTTTTCTTTTATTACAACATCAGCATGCTTTTTAACCTCTTCATCAGATGGATTAAATGCAATTCCCAAACCACTAACATGAAACATTTTTACATCATAATGGGAGTTACCAACTGATACAATATCTGTCCTTGGAACATTCAATTTTTCAGCTAAGTTAATTAACGCCCTATCTTTTCCCTTTGGAGAAACTCGAATAATGCATTCCCTCAATTTCTCATCTATGCTATTTGCCAAAACATAATCGATTCCTGTTTCCCTTGCAATTCTCTTTGCAAGGATGTTCACTCCTCCAGAAAGAATAGCTGTCTTAATTCCATATTTTTTTAGCTCCCCTATGCATTCCTTTGTCCCATTCATCAAAGGAATTTCCTCAAAAATTTTTTTTATGTCGGAAAAGCATACTTCATTTTCTCTCCACAAAAGGAGGTCATTTTTTATGAATTCCTCATCTCCTATTCTCCCCTGCAAATATGCCTCCACATTTTCTTTATTATCTGTTCCAAAATAGTCGTGTATATATCTCCACGAACTTTCTATATCAACGAGGACACCATCCATATCAAATACAATTATTTTTTGTTTTACCATATCTACAGCATCAGCAATTCATACAAATTATTTAAAGATAATGATGCCTTAACCTTTTAAATTAAAAACGCATTACATTCTCATGATAGTAAAAAATGAGGCAGATATTGAGGCACAAGAAGTTGATGAAGAAGGAGCAAAAGGCGTTACTATTCAATGGCTGATTGATGATAAAACAGGAGCTCCAAATTTTGCCATGCGCAGATTCGTTATAAAAAAAGACGGTCATACACCATTGCATAACCATGATTGGGAGCATGAAGTTTTTGTTTTGAATGGAAAAGGAGCATTGGTTGATGAAAATGGAAATGAGATGCCATTGAATAAAAACAATTTTGCTTTTGTCCCTCCAAATGAGATGCATCAATTCAAGAATGTCGGAGATGAGGACTTTATATTCCTTTGCATTATACCATTAAAATAAATCCCTCTCCAAAAGCATTGATTTAATAAAATCCTGTCTGTTGAATGTTTTTACTATCCTAAAGCCATTGGGAATGAATTCTTTCCTTCCATAAACAATATCCATGAAGTCCCATGGCTTCCTTGCAATAATCAATGCCCCTTCTTTCATTTCATTTCTTATTCTTTCAAATACTTCTCCCCTAGGTTCAACACCCAAGGAAATAATTATTACATCAAAAGGAGAGATAGGATAAGAAATTGCCTCGCCATTTTCAATTTTAATTTTATTCTCCAGCCCATATTTTTTTACCATTTCCCTTGCTTTTTTAACAGCTTCTTCATCTCTATCAATGCCAACAAAGGAGGCATCAAAATGACTGGCGAGGATGAGGAGTGTGTTTGGAATTGCTCCACAACCAATATGAAGAATCTTTTTTTCTTTGATTTCTATCATTCTAAACTCATCTAATGTCATCTTTTCAAAAAATTTTGTATATAACTTTCCAAAAAAATTTGTGGCAAGGATTTTTTCCATGCTACGTAGTAAAAAATCGTGCATGCCCTTGCTCTTCTTTGCCATTGCTCGTGGAATGTAAAAATGCATTTAAAAGTAATGGAGAAATTAATAGATTATGCTAATTGTAATATTTAGTATATAAAATATCGATATAATATTAACTAAGTATGCATAAATTTAATAGTGAAGCATTGGTAAGCCAACATTATCACTATTTTGGTATATTTAGAAAATGTAATACTAATATTATATTATTTTAGTTTAACATATTATTAAACTATATTGGATATACAGCTCGTTAAACAATTAAAAGGCACCTTAGTAAGAAATTTTCAAACTCATGGAGCATATGCTTTCCAGAGCGAAAAATGAAACTGGTTAGCAGAAGATTGAGCAAAGTGTTTATCATTTTAAATTGAGATAACATTGAAGAGCATTTTTTAATAAAATGCAAAATATGCCCTTTTTACCCCCACTTTTCAGCAAAAAACAGCATTTCGTTAAAATTTCGCCAAATTTATATAATAAACAACCATTTTAGTGGCTAACGGTAGACCGTTAGCCACTTGGGGATTGGGATGAAAAGGGTAGCAATATATGCAAGGGTAAGTACAGAGGATCAAGCAAGAGAGGGTTTTTCATTAGATGCTCAGCTAGAAAAACTGCGTTCCTATTGCAAAGCAAGAGATTGGATTATTGCTGGAGAATATATTGATGATGGCTATAGTGGGAGAGATGTTAAACGCCCAGCTTATCAAAAAATGATGGATGAAATAGAAAAATGGGATGCCTTATTGGTCATGAAAATGGACCGCATACATAGAAATTCAAAGAATTTTATGCTGATGATGGAAAATTTAAATGAAAAAGGAAAGGAATTTGTTTCTATGACAGAAAGTTTGGATACATCAACAGCAATGGGAAGATTTGTGATGGACATAATACAGCGAATAGCTCAGCTGGAGAGTGAGCAAATTGGAGAGCGTGTTTATGATGGAATGCGCCAGAAGGCGAAGGAAGGCAAAGGCGCCCTGGGCTCTCCTTCCCCTTATGGATATGAATACAAGGATGGCGTGTTGGTTGAGAAAGAAGGTGAATTGAATGTTGTAAGAAAAATTTATGAATTTTACCTCTCTGGAAAAACTCTTGCAGAGATTGTGAAATGGTTGGAGAAGGAAGGAATTGAAACAAAAAAAGGAAAAAAGTGGGATAAAAAAACTGTCTCTCGTATACTATCAAACCCTGTTTATTGCGGGCTGATTGAATGGGATGGAATAATTGCCCCTGGTAGCCATAAAAAGATAGTAAACATAGAAGAATTCAATGAAGTTCAGAAGATTAAATATAGAAAGGCTCGCCAAAAAGGAAAAATTTTTGTTATAACAGGTGCTTTGAAAAAAGAATTCTTGTAAAAGCTATATTTAGTATATACAATATTTATACTACATAGTTCAATTATACTTTTTAGTTAAATTAATGTTAAAATAAGCATGCGATAAGGAAATATTTCAAAAAATGCTAAACTTAGTATATTAAATATTAATATTTCATAGTCATTGTTTACTTTTTTCTAAAATTATTTTTGCCACATCCTGCAAAATCTCTGTTTTACTTTTTTTCCTCTCAACCAATATGCATCCCTCTTTTTTCCACCATCTGGATGGATAACTTTTCTTCTCTATTCTAGGATTCAGTCCCAACTTTTGTGCAGCTTTATATATGGCATCTGCGCTCGGATGCGAGACTGCCATTTCTCTCGCAACCCTCCTTCCTTTTTTCCTGCTCACCTTTTTATCAAAATAAATAGGCCAGAGTATGTAACTATCCCTATCAGCCATGTTATTCAATGAGGACAGCATTCACACATCCATCTTGTCCAGGACGGGAGGTAACTCTTGCCTTTCCAATTTCTGTTTGTATTATTGCTCCCTTTGTAATTATGTCTCTCCTTACATAATGAGGATTGGCAGGATTTTCCAGCACATCTTGGATGGCAACTTTCTTTGTCTCTTTAGTTTTGGGGTCCGTCACATTTGCCATCTGTGCCATCAGAACCTTTATTTTTTCATTTCCTCCTCTGGTTCTCATTTTCTTTAGCCTTTCCTCACCTATAGAAGGGAGATGAATTTCTGTCCCCAATTCATACTTTCTTTTCTTTCTTGCCAGTTTTAATTTTCCACCGGTTTCTTTTCTTCTCGATTTACCTTGCCATTTCATTTAATCCCTCTAACCATTTCCATTTTTCATCTACTTCTTTTTGTATTTTTTGAATCACATCATCCCTTTTCTTGGGCTTAAATAAATGTCGAAATCTTCCTTGAAGCTGAAGATACTCCTCAACCATTTTCCCTTCCTTCCTTTTCTTTGTTATTTTAGGAATGAGGGGAGCATCACTTGTAATCTCATATAATGGAAATACTCCTGTTTCCACTGCCAGTCTAGCAATTTCTACTGTTTTTTCAGAAGGGGTTCTCCAGCCTGTGGGACATGGAGCAAATATGTGTAAAAATGAAGGAGTATTTTCCAATGCTTTTTTTACTTTCTTTTTTAAATCTGCAGGGAAAGCAATGCATGCTGTTGCAACATAAGGAATATCATGGGCTGCTGCAATCATGGCAATTGGTTTTTTCCTTCTTGACTCCCCTATGGAGAACTTTCCGGGAGGGGAAGTTGTCGTTGCTGCCCCTATGGGTGTTGAGGAACATCTTTGTATACCTGTATTCATATATGCCTCATTATCATAACATACATAAAGCACATTATGTCCTCTTTCCAGCATTCCGGACAAAGCCTGCAAGCCAATGTCAAATGTTCCTCCATCTCCTCCAAAAGCAATAATATATGGCTTTTCTTTAAGCAATCCCTTTTTAATGAATGAATTGTAAGCTGCATCGATTCCAGAAGCAACTGCGGCAGAATTTTCAAATGCGACGTGAATCCATGGAACTCCCCATGCTGTATGAGGATATGGTGTCGTTGTCACCTCTAAACAACCTGTTGCATTCGTGCAAATGACATTTTCGCCAGCTGCATCCAAAACTTGCCTAACTGCTATGGTTGCGCCGCAGCCAGCACATGCTCTGTGCCCGGGAGCAAACAATTCTTTCATAGCAATTCCTCCTTTACACCTATCCAGTTAACTCTTTCATAATCCCCTTCCAAGGCATCATCACATGTTTTGATAATCTCTTTAACATCATCTAAAGTAACATCTCTTCCCCCTAATCCGCAGATGAAATCCAGCAACAGAGGATGATTTTTGTTTGCAAGAACTCCAGATAAATCAGCAAAGACTGCACCTCCATATCCTGGTGATATATTTTTTTCAATGATGCCAACGACAGAGGCATTTTGAATTGCATTGACAATTTCTTTCTCTGGAAATGGTCTAAAAACAGTGATCTTAATCGCTCCTACTTTTTTTCCTTCCTTCCTCATTTCTTCAACCACTTCCTTTACTGTGCCTGACAAAGAACCCATTGTAAGCAATAAAATTTCTGCATCCTCCGTCATAAATTTCTCGATTTTGTTGTATTCTCTCCCAAATTTTTCTTTAAACTGGCTAAATACATCATCAATGACAACAGATGCTTTCTCCATAGCCCTTTGTTGCATGTAACGCAGCTCTTGATATACTTCCGGCACACCAAAGGAGCCCTGGGTCATTGGCTTTTTTGGATCAAGGGCAACATGCTCTGGCTTATACGGTGGCAAAAATGAGTCCACTTCTGCTTGAGAAGGAATATCAACGGGCTCAAAAGTATGAGTCGAATAAAAAGCATCTAAGCATACCATGGCAGGGAGTAGAACATCTTCTGCTATCTTGAAAGCCATTATCATTAAATCTAATACCTCTTGATTATTCTCAGCATACATCTGAATCCATCCTGCATCCCTTGCCGCTATGGAATCCTGCTGGTCATTCCATATGTTTATTGGCGCCGATAAAGCACGGTTTGCATTGTAAAGAACAATGGGCAATCTCATGCCAGACGCAATAAAAAGTATTTCATGCATTAACTCTAAACCCTGAGAAGAAGTAGCAGTACATACTCTCGCTCCTGTAGCAGCTGCTCCTATGCATGCTGACATGGCAGAATGCTCTGATTCAACGGGAACAAATTCTGTTGTTGGCAGTTCACCATTTGCAACATATTCTGACATTTTTTCTGGAAAATCTGTTGACGGTGTTATAGGATATGCTGCCACAACATCTGGTTTTGCAAGTTTTGCTCCTATTGCTGCTGCTTCATTTCCCTTTACTATTTCCATCATTTTATTTCTCCTCATATACCATTTCTATAGCCTTTGTGGGGCATCCATTGGCACATATGCCGCACCCTTTACAATAATCATAGTCAACGCTTGCTTTTTCTTCCTTTAAGATAGCCCCATCGGGACAGAAGTCCCAGCATCTCCAACATGCAATACATTTTTCCTTATCAATGATTGGCTTGAAAGTTCTCCATCCCCCCGTCTTATATTCCCTGCTGGAACAGGGCTGATAAATGATTCCCCCTATGTTTGCTTTCATATCCTCACCTTTTCATATGCTTCTTTTACAGCAAGAGCGTTTTCCTCTTTTCTTGAAGGTGCTTTTTCTTTAATTGCTTGTACAATATGCTCAAGAGACACTTTCCCTTCTTTATTAAATGATTCCATTGCCTTTGCATATGCTCCCAGTATGGCTGTATTGACTATAGGAGAAGTTTTTGTTCCTAAGCGATGGTTTATGGCAATGCTGGTTGCATCAACAGTTGCTATGCGTTGTTTAAAATTAAACTCCATTGCATCTTTCTTTGTGTTAATAACCAAAACTCCTTCTTCACTCATTCCTTCTGCAACATCAATTACTTCAAGCAGAGAGGGGTCTAAAACTATGGCTGCATCCGGTTGATAAACCTGTTGCTTTATTTTAATTGGCTTACTATCTATCCTTACAAAAGCCATGACTGGGGCTCCTCTACGCTCAACACCAAAGAAGGGAAAGGATTGTGTGTACTTTCCTCCTTTAAATGCAGCAATGGCAAGGAGATTTGCTGCTGTTACAGCACCTTGTCCACCTCTACCGTGGAAGCGAACTTCGTACATGAAAATCTTTTCTACAATAGCGAACTTATACATAAAATTTTGCTCAGAAATTCTTAAATATCATAAGCAGTTTGTTTTTATAATGCTAAAAAAAATTTGTGTTGCTTTAATTGCTTTTTTGATGCTTTTACCAGTTGGAGGTATAGGAATTTTTAAAGCAAACAGCATTGGTGAAAAGGAAAGGGAGGCAAAAGTTAACGAAATAGAGAAAAGCATAATTAAATTGCCAGAAATAAAGTGGTCAGATTGGGATTATTCCCAAATTGGATTGCATATTCATACAGATTATAATGGTATAGAAAAAGACACACCAATTCTTCAATCAATTTTTGAGGGTATTGATGTGGACAATAATCCATCTACGGGACAAAATGGAAATGACATAAAAGTTTTTGTTATGGTTTTTCCATATGCTGAGAAGGTTAATGGAAATTGGGTTTTTCTAATTTCATTTATCGTAAATGTAATAAGATTGGGAGAAGAGATAAAAAATGGAGAATTTGAGATATCTCTTGGAGGTTCTGTTTTTTTCAATGTCCAGCATAAATTTAGGATAGGTTATTATTCGCCAAACAATGAAGAAATACCAAGAGAAGTTAGAGAGAGCATAACAATCGTGCCATACATATTCTATGAGAAAGATCCAGAATTTTATATTTATGTGGAGCCAATTTTTGACGAAGGAAATCAAAATTTATCTGTTATTTTGGAATACTCCAATTTAGGCAGTCGTAAACTAATGATAGATTATTACCCAGCAGTAAAAACAATGGTGAAGGTGTCTCCAAATGTGGGAATAAATAAATTTAATATCGCCATAGAAAGGTTTGCGAGTATTGAACAAACAATAAGAATGAGATATGAAGGAAACATGGCAATTAATTTAACAATGGAAGATATTCCACAAGCTATGAACTTCTCATTAAATTTTTCAGAAAATTATTTTGAATATGAAGCAAGCGATGAATTCAACACCACTTTAATGATTGAAGTTTTTGGACTGGATTATTTTATGCTAATAAAATATTTACCTCGCCATTTAAAGGCTCAATTTGAAGAAGAGGGTTATTTATACATATATGTAAACCAAAGAAAAACTAAATTTATTATATCAAATGATTTGGAAAATCCTACCACTTACTTTTCAATAACAAATTTGACTGGAGAAGCAATCATTCAATGGGGAATTGGAAAAGAAGGTTATTTTAAAATAGATGGACTCAAAGGAATGAAGATGGAGACAAAATTGCAAATAGGAAGCATTTATTTAAAAACTTACTCAATTGTAAATGCAGAGCATTTGGACATTAACTGGAATCTTTCTATACCCGGCAATGTATTTGTGGACACAAATATGGAATGGCTCAGCTTTTATTCATTTAATTTTTCAATAGATGATGCATTTGGAATATTAATAGAAGCAAATTCATTGAAGGCAGAGGATTTTATGACAGAGTGGGAAACAGAATTTCCCTTTTTCAATAAAAGTGGAGAAATTCAGTTTATAGGCAATATAACATTTGCAATAATGCTCAATGGAACATGGTATTATATATTCTAAACGATGCATTAATGTAGCCATTTTTATTTATGGGCATGCATTTCCCTTATGAGCCAAGAAAAAATCAAAAAGAAATGATTGAAAGGATAAGGGAATGTATAGAAAAAAGGGAGAATATAATAATCCAAGCGGCGACTGGCTCCGGGAAAACAATATGTGCCCTTTTTCCCTCCGTAGAATATGCATTGAAGAAAAAAATGAGAATTCTGTATTTGACCAGAACAAATTCCCAGCAAAGACAGGCAATTTTGGAGTTAAAGGAAATGGAAGAAGATGGAGTAACAGCCATAGGTTTTCAGGGAAGAATTAATATGTGCTTACTTGCAGAGGAAAATGAAAGTTTTAGAAATGGAGGAAATGAGGAAATTTCCCGCCTTTGTTCAGCAAGAAAAAAGAGAACTATAGAGGCATTAAGAAAAGGGAAAAAATTGGTGAATGGATGCCAATTCTTTGCCAATTTTCTTGCTTACAATAAAATCCCAAGCGAGATGGATGGAAGAATATTATCAGCGGAGGAAGTAATAAAATATTGCAAAAAAAATGAGTTGTGTCCCTATGAAATAAGCAAAAAGTTGGTAAGGAAGGCAATGGTTGTTGTTGCCCCTTATATATATCTTTTTGACCCTATCTTGCAGGAAATGCTGAGGGAATGGAACTTTTCCTCCTTTGAAAAAACAATACTTATCGTTGATGAAGCCCATAATTTGCCAGAATACTGCAGGAAGATACTCTCACCTTCTTTATCTCTATTTACTGTTAAAAAAGCAATCTCTGAAGCAGAGGAATATAAAATAAATGAGAAGGATGTAATTTATATATGCGATGTTCTGGCAGATATAATATCTTCATTACGCCAGCAATATATTTCATTTTCTGAAGAAAGCATAGTAAATGATGCCATTGTTCCTCCTGGAGAAATAGAAAAAGAATTGAGAAAAAGAGGTATAGGAAGGAGGGAGGTAGAAATGCTTGCGGAGAAACTGATGGAATATGGAGAGATAGTATTGGATATAAAGGAAGAAAGAAACATGCTTCCCCGTTCCTACCTCAGATATGTTGGAAAATTCCTTTTTGCTCTCTTAGAATTGGATGAAAGATGGATAAAGGTTATCGTCGATGAAACAGGAAAAAACCCTCGCTTGGAGTATTATTGCTTGGATGCATCAATTGCAGCCTCCATAATAAATGAATTTCACTCCTCCATTCATATGTCGGGAACTTTATTTCCCTTAGAGGAATACAGGGATTCCCTTTCAATAAAAAATGCCGTCCTTGCATCATTTCCTTCTCCATTCCCAAAGGAAAATAAAAAAATTTTTTATATGGAAGGGATGAGCACAAAATATGAAGAGATGAATGATGAAATGGTGGATGTTTTTCTTAACAACATTATAACCATATGCAACGCCTGCGAAAAAAATACTGCGATATTCTTTCCATCTTATGCCATCCTTGAAAGATTTTTGCATAAAGGACTGCAATTTTCATTGAAGAAGTTGGTATACATCGAAAAAAAAGAAATGAGGCAAAGGGATTTAATGCGCCAGGTTGAATCATTCAAGAAGAAGGGAGGAGTTTTCCTCTCAGTCATAGGAGGTAGAATTTCAGAAGGAATGGATTTTCCATCTGATGAGCTGGAAATGATAATAATAGTCGGTATCCCATACCCACCTCCTTCTGCGCGCCAGCAGGCATTGCAAAAATATTATGAAAAAAAATATGGAAATGGATGGAAATATGCTTTTGAAGCACCAACCACGAGAAAGCTTTTGCAAGCCATTGGAAGACTAATAAGAAATGAAAATGATAGGGGAATTGTAATTATCATGGATGAGAGGGCGAAGAGGTTTAAAAAATACATTGAAATGGAAGAAGGAAAGGACATAGTAAAAGAAATAAAATCTTTTTGGAAGTGAAAATTGTTATCGTAATGTGAACGTTTTCAATGCCTATATATACACTTTATGGTTGCATTTTTGGAGGCGTGAAAAATGAGAGCAATATGGAAAGTAACGGTATGTATTTTTATGGTGGCTATATTAATGGTACCAATATCATCGATGAAAAATGAAATGAGTGGCAATGATGTTGGTATAACTAAACAAAGTGAGGAAAACCATATAAGTCAAAAGACAACCCATCTGCAATTTTCTAAGCCATACATCATGGAAAGTAATGGATATTCATCTTTGGACATTGAAGGGGCGAATGCCAAGATATGTCATTCAGGCAATCCTGCATTACCTGTCTATACTACAAGTTTGAGTTTTCCACTGGGCACAAAGATTATTGACATTTCATGTGACATAAAGGAAATAAAAAGCATGGATTTATCAGAAAAAGTTATGCCCGCTCCAAGACCAATTATAGCAGGCAAAAATGCTGAATATAAAATGGATACTGTTTATGATTCTAATGAATTCTTCCCCGACAATTGGTTTAGTTATTTCAGAGGAGGGGGATTAGATGAAAATGGACATAAAACATTTGTTACGATAAAGGTCTACCCAGCAAGGTATTCCCCAGTGAGCAATACTATCCATTATGCTGAAAACATTGATTTAAAAATAAAATATGTAGAGGGTGAGGAAAGCTGCAAGGGAAATGACGGATACGACATGGTAATAATTACACCATCTGAGTTTTCCGATGAGCTGCAACCATTGATAGAGCATAAAAATAAATTTGGTGTAAGCACAGTATTGAAAACAACAGAGGATATCTATGCTGAATATGATGGTGTCGATCAGGCTGAAAAGATAAAATATTTCATAAAAGATGCAATAGAACAGTGGGGGATAAAATACATTTTGCTGGTTGGAAGCATCGACAAACTCCCCATGAGAGAAAGTGCAGTTCAATGCAGTGTGTTCTCATTTAAATATGTGCTGACAGACCTTTACTATGCTGACATATATGATGCCAATGGGAGCTTTTGCAGCTGGGATTCCAACCACAATGAAAAATTTGGTGAATTTATATGGGACTGGAGTAACGACACAGTTAATTACATCGATTCCGTGGATTTATATCCAGATGTAGGCATTGGAAGGTTGCCATGCAGTAATAGTAAGGAAGTGCAGGTTATGGTTGACAAAATCATTACCTATGAATCGCAAAGTTATGGAAAGGAATGGTTTAAAAGATTGATACTCATGGGCGGTGACACATTCCCAACTGTTTGGGAGCCCGAGGGAGAGGCTGTAACAGAATATGTGGAACAGGTGATGCCTGATTTTGAGTCGGTGAAGCTCTGGACATCCCTGAATACTTTCAATCCATTTTCGATTAATCAGGAAATCTCCAGCGGAGCTGGCTTTGTGAGCTACTCAGGTCATGGCTTTGAATATGGGATCGCTACCAGCCCACCATATAAAGAAAGGCGAATTTATTATCTCACGCCCTATCTCCTCAGACTTTCCAATGGCTATAAACTTCCTGTCATATTCTTCGATGCCTGTTTGACCACCTCACTAGACTTCTCCGTGCTGGGAAAAAATCTCCCATGTTTTGCATGGTTTGCAGTAAAGAAACCCGATGGAGGGGCAATAGCCACTATTGGCTCCTCACGGATGGCATACGGCGGCTATGCAGGTAACCCACTTGGCGGAGGAAGTTGCCGCATGAATGCAAATTTCTTTGATGCTTATGAACCAGGCATTACTCTCTCCCAGATGTTAATGGAGGCGCAAAACGCTTATCTAAATGATGTGTGGAAGGACTGTCTTACACTTGAGGAATTCAATCTTCTAGGCGACCCGAGTCTGAAAATTGGTGGTTATCCATAGCGGTGATAAATTCATATATCATTATTCATGCAGAGTCAAGTGATAAATCAAAAAATTCAAATCATTTTTTACGACGAAAGGGTTAGCACTTCGCATCCATTTTTTTTGACTAGAAGGGTATGCTCTGCTTGTGTTACAATGCCTTTATTAGCTTCAATTAAACTTTTGTAAGGAGCAATAATCCTCCTCTTTAAAAGGAAGGAAATCGTTTTATTAACCTCCTCTTTTCTGACTATTTTTACCAGCCATCTCCCTGCAAATGGAAGGTTGTTAAAATTCAAATAAATCTCATTCGCAATTTTTCCATTTTTTTTGAAAAGGCGATAAATGTTCCCATATGTATGGTCAATTACTCGCCCTCTTCCATCTGTTACAAACGGTTCAACAGCTATTACATCTCCACTCCTTAGCTTTTTTTTATTATTATTGGCAATGCTCGGTATGGAAATCCCAGCATGAAGATTGTATCTCTCCAATGAATGTCCCTGTAGATTTTTTATTGGAACAAAGCCAAAAGAATGAATCTTTTTTTCTATTGTTTCACCTATTTCAGAAATGCTTATTCCATCTTTTATGATATTAATTGCATCTTCCAATGCCTCCTCCGCTGCCTGTATCATTTCCCTTCTTTTTTCCTGTCCTACTTCAATTGTCATCGCTGTATCTCCAATATACCCATCGACATGAGCTCCAACATCAATCTTAACAACATCTCCTTTTTTGAAAGTAGCGGTATCATTTAAAGAGGGAGTGTAATGGGCAGCTATTTCATTAACGGAGATGTTAACGGGAAATGCTATCTTCGCCTCCCTGCTAATGAAATTCTCTATAGCTTCTGCAATTTCTTTATATGAAACTCCTTCCTTTATTTTCTTAGCGCCCATTTCCAGAGCCTGCCTGGCTATTCTTCCTGCTTCCTTATATTCTTCATAATGCTCCATACAATCTCTCTTTTTTTATTACTCCTTCACGAATAATTTTTATTTTTTTCTCAGAAACATCAACGATTGTAGAGGGAATTCCTGGAAGCTTCCCGCCATCTATATACATATCAACTTTATTGCCTAACTGTTTCTTTGCTATTTCAATTGTAACTGGCTCCTCTCCACCATGAATATTTGCACTGGTTGCAGTTATAGGCTTTGTAGCCAGCTCTCTTGCAATATCATTGTCAGGAACTCTCACTGCAATTTTTTTGCCGGCAACTATGCTGGGTATAACATCTTTCTTTTCCAAAATGACGGTTAACGCCCCTGGAAGAAATTTTTTTGCCAATTTGTATGCAACATCATTAAAAATTGCAACATTTTCGATATCATCAATGGAAGAAACAATTATAGGGAGAGGTAAATGCCTAGGTCTCTTTTTTATTTCATACACTCTTTTTACTGCCTCTTCTTCAAAAACTGATGCTCCAAGCCCGTAAAGAGTGTCCGTTGGATAAACAATGATGCCTCCATGCTGAATTATTTTCCTTCCTTTATCCACATCACTCATCTTTACCCAAAATATCTCCAATTGTCAAAGATTTTCTTTTCGCTTTCTTTATTGTGGCACTCTTCACTTCCTGAAAAAGAACTATATCAAGCAACTTTTCCAATTTTTTTGCTGTTTCATCGGATGGGCGCAACTCTTGATTCTCAATTTTTGCAATTGCCGTAGTTTTCTCCCCAACCATCGCTCCCAGCTTTTCTCTGCTAATTCCTTTCCTTTCTCTCGCTTTTTTTATCCTTTCCCCCCAATCCAAGACAATTTCTTTATCCATCTTCTCAAAAATATCCTTCCCATAGTATTTTTTAGTATGTATAACAACAGGCTTCGGCTTCTTTTCCTCAGGAAGAACTTTTCCATAGATGGCACAACCTGCACATACCCTCATCTCAGCCCCTTCAATAATTGCCCTTTTAAGATTCTTTTCTTCCTTTCCACATAATTCGCATCTCATCGCAGAGATATGCGCTCCATAAATAAGAAATTTACTAGT
>CAZHBO010000018.1:0-18503 GCA_964530745.1 uncultured Thermoplasmatales archaeon
ATGATAAAAGAATAGTCAGAAAAATAAAATTGAAAGGAAGAAAATTCACAACTGCATGATTATCTTTCCCATACGATGCGCCCATTTTTTATGACCATATCTGCCAAATTAACTCCAAAATGATATGTCAGGAAAGCATGGGATGGTGCATCAATTATTACAAAATCTCCTTTTTTTCCTACTTCAATGCTTCCCACTTCTTTTTCCATTTTTATTGCATGTGCAGCATTTAGCGTGGCAGCATTTATTGCTTCCCTTGCAGTCATTTTCATCTTAAAGCATGCAAGCTGTATGATAAATTGCATGCTTTCAGTCCAGCAATTTGGATTCAAATCTGTTGCCAATGCTACTCTCACGCCATTGTTTATCATCTTCCTGGCATTTGCATACTCTTCCTGGAACAAAGAAAAAGGGACTGCTGGAAGTAAAACGGCAGTTACGCCTGCTTTCGCCATCTTTTTTATTCCATTTTCAGAAGCCATGAGAAGATGGTCAGCGCTCACCGCCTTTATCTCTGCAGCAAGCTCTGCTCCTCCATATGCAGAAAATTCATCTGCATGTATCTTCGCCATCAAACCATGCTTTTTTCCTTCATTTAATATCCTTCTCGACTCTTTGATGTTAAAATAGCCTTTTTCACAGAACACATCGCAAAAGAGGGCAAGCTTTTTTTCAGCTATCAAAGGAATCATTTCATTGATAATGAGATCAACATACTCTTCTTTATCCATTTCAGGAGGAACAGCATGGGCGCCTAAAAAAGTGGGGATTATATCAATAACATGCTTATCATTCAATTTTTTTATCACTTCCAAAATTTTTATCTCATTTTTTAAGTCCAAGCCATATCCACTTTTTATCTCAGCTGTTGTAGTGCCATACTCAAGCATTCTATCAAGTCTTTTCTTCGCTTCTTTCACCAACTTTTCCTTGCTTGCCTTCCTTGTTTCTTTGACAGTATAATTTATCCCTCCTCCTTTAGAGGCTATATCTGTATAACTAAGCCCTTCCAATTTCATTTCCAGCTCAAATTCTCTTGAGCCAGAAAATACAGCATGTGTATGGCAATCAACAAATCCTGGCAAAATCGTTTTTCCTTCTGCATCAATAACTTCTGCCCCTTTCTTTTTGATGTTTTTTGAAATTTTTTTTATCCTTCCATCTTCAATAAGTATGGAGTAATTTCTTTTAATTCCAGATGGCAAAAAAACCTCGCTTGCGTTTTTTATGAGAAGCATAAAAATGAAAGAAAAGGCGATTTAAAGATTTAGCTATTCTATTGCTACATGTGATATGCCATGCTCATCTTCAAAAACATTTATGATGTGCTGCAGAGAATCTTTAATGTCTTCAATATGTGTAATCAAAACTATCTGTGAAAATTGGTTAGATAACTCCCCTAAAGCTCGCAAAACATTCCTCCTCCTCTCTATGTCTTGAGAGCCAAAGATTTCATCTAATGCAATGAATTGAAAAATGTTTCCAGCACGCTGCGCGATAAGCTGCGAGATAGCAAGGCGTAATGATAAATTTGCTAAATCCTCTTCTCCCCCAGAAAAGCGAGTTATGGAAAACCTCTCGCCATTGTCGTAAATAAAGATTTCATAATTTTCATCAATTTCAATATCATTGTATTTTCCTCCCGTAAATATGCTGAAGAATGTGGAAGCATAGGAAGAAAGCAAAGGTCCTATTCTTGAAATGAGATAGCGTTTAAAATCGTTGAGCAAACCTGTATCTCTTTCGCCGGCAAGGATTTCTAATATTTGTATTTCCTTTCTCAACTCCTTTATTTTTTCTCTTTGCTTTTTCTGCTCCTCTATTTCTTTACTCAACCTTTCTATTTCTCTCTCAATCTGAGAAATCTCCCCTTGTATTTTTATCCTATCCTCCCTTTTCTCCTGCAATTCCTTCCTTCCCTCTTCATATTCCCTTTCCACCTCTTTATATTTTTCCTTACTAAAATCTAAAGCATCCATTTTTTTATGAACTTCTTCTAGTTGCATTGAGATGAATTTTATATCAGAATGCATTTCCTCTATAACTTCATCCAGTTGAGGAATTTTTTGAATCTCGCTTTTCAAAACAAAAATTTCTTCCTGTATTTTTTCTAATTCCATGCTTTTCCTTTTCACTTCTTCATATCTCACTTCATCAAATTTTACTTCTCCCAATTTTTCCATTTCCTTTCTCTTTTCCTCCTCAACCATCTCTTTTTCTTTCTTACTTTCTACATAATGATTCAATTCTTTCTCTGCTTTCACAAGCTCTTTCATCTCTTTTTCAATCTCTTCCTTTTCCTTTTCCAATTCCTCCATTTTTCCTTCAATGCTCTTCAAACCCTCTTTCAATTCCTCCATTTCCTTCTCCATTTCCTTTATTTTTTTCCTCCCATCTCCAATTTTTTTACTAAAGTTTTCAACTATTTCCTCATATTTTTCCCCTAAAATGCGCCCACAAGTAGGGCAGCTGCTTTCTGGACCCATTTTTTCAATCTCATCCTTCTTTTTCTTCCATTCTTCCAGATCATCCTCAATATGCTTTATTTGAATCTGCTTTATTTTTATTCCTCCTTCCATCTCCTTTTTTCCTTCAAAAAGTTTTCTTTCCTCTACTTCCAATTCTTCTCCTTTTTTCCTAATTTCCTCTCCTTCCTTTATTTTTTTATTTAACTCAAAAATGGTTTCATCCAATTTCTTCTTTTCATCGCAAATTAATTTTAATTCTTTCTCAATCTCCTTCTTTTTTACATAAGCTTCTCTAACTTTTTCCAATTCTTCTCTTTCCCTCCTTATTTTTTTATATTCTTCCTCATAATGAAAAATTTCTTTGTATCTTAATCTTCTTCTTTCCAATTCTTCTCTTTCCTTCCTCTTTTCTTCCAATTGCTTTTTTTTGCTTTCCAGCCTCTCTTGAAACAAACTTCTTTCCCTTTCTAAAGAATTATATTCCTCAAACTTCTTTTTTTCTTTGCTCCACATCTCCTCCAGTTGAGCAACCTTTTCTTCAAGCTTATCAATTTCCGCCTGAATTATTTTTAAAAGGGACATGCTTTTGCCCCTTGCATCTTTCCATTCTTCCATTTCTTTTTTTAATTCATCAATATCTTTCAACCCACTTTTTATCCCTTCCAACCTTTCTTCCTTTCCTCTCTTATCTTGCCTTACTTTTTTTATTGCATCCTCTATCGCATCTATTTTTAGCATCCGAAGCATGCTCTTCTTCCTTTCTCCTGGTGTTTTGGTAGAGAGAGCATTCAATTCTTTCTGTTTTGCAACCAATGAAATAAAAAATGAGTCTGCATCCATTCCGATTTTCTTTTCCAAAAATTTTGTCGAGCCATCCGCTGATGATGCCGCCACCATTCCATTTACCTTTACATGTGCATCTGGTGCAAGGCTTTTCCCACTCATTATCCTTGTTACTTCATATCTATCTCCTCCAATTTCAAATTCCAGTTTTACCCAGCAGTCTTCATTTGGTAGGGCATTTTGCCTTTTTATAAACTCTTTTGTTGTCCTCGCTGCCTTATTTCCGTATATTGCCCACCCAACTGCTTCTATTATCGTCGATTTTCCCGTGCCATTGTGCCCAATTAACCCAATTATCCCTTCTGGAAATGAAATTTCTGCATGTTTGAATTTTCTGTAGTTGTGCAAGGTGATGGAATGCAATTTCACATGCTCACCTCTGATAGATAAGAAAGGGCAAGCTTTTCCACTTCTTCCTTAACCTTTTTATCAATTGAAATTTTGGATACAAACTCCCTCCATTCATCAACAAGTGTTCCAATGCTTTCCTTACCCGCCAATTCATGTGCATGTTCTGCTGTTTCATATGAAAGCTCAAAATAGAGGGCTGAGGAGGAAACTTTTTTTATTAAATCAAAATCAATTCCTCTATAGGTGGCTCTATCAATTTTTTTTAGTAAAAGGCGGAGAATTTTTTCTTTTGGCTCGATTTCAGATAACATATCCATAATCTTTTTTGTTATCTCTTCTGATGACAAAGAGGAACAGTCAATAACTCCCATGTCAATCATTGGTCTTACTTTTAATGGGATAAACTTTTTTTTCACCCCTCCATTTATCTCGACTTCGAAAAATCCCTTTTCCTCTCCTGCTTCCTTGAAAGAGAAATGTTCTGTAGAGCCAGCATAGTATGCATTCTTGCTTACTTCTATGCTTTTGTGATAATGACCTAATGCAATGTAGGAAAAATCTGGCTTTAAATAGCCAGTAGGAATAACCTGTTCATTAAAATCACCAGTTCGGAATTCTTTGATACCCATGATTCCAACATGGAGCATTTCTATGTTATGATGCCTCTCACTCATCTCAACGCTTTCCAACGCTTTTTTTAAATCTTCTCCAGTATGGCAATGAGGAATTGAGTGGATGATAGCATCTCCAAATTCCATTTTTTCATATTTTCCTTTATATACTGGGTATACGCCTTTAATATGCTCAAAAATTCTAAAGACGCTTCCAGTCTCTCTTAGCTTGGGGGTCTCATGATTTCCAGAAATGATTATTATCGGTATTTCTTCTTCTGAAAGCCGCAGCAATTGCTGAATGACAAAGGTTATTGCTCTGTTTGTGGGGCGAACTGTATCAAACAAATCACCACAATGCAAAATTAAATCTGGCTTTGTTTCTATGGCATAGTCAATGAATTGCTCAAAAGCATCATAAACATCCATTTCTCTCTGATTCAATCCATTGCTTGCTACCTTATGATATGCTGAATAGCCAAGATGCGTATCTGCCACATGCAAAATTCTCATTTGAGAAATGAATAAACAGGGCAATTATAGAGTTTTTGACCATTTCCTCCACAAGGTTATAGGTAAATTATTTTCTAACAAACTCAAATATTCAATGCTATTTAAAAGAAATTCCTATTACAATGCCCGCAAAACCTACTGTTATAAAAACTGGTAGTGGAGCAATATATGTTGGGAGACCAATAAAGGCAATGAATATTGCTATATTAACTCCATGGAACCAATGTCCATTCAAGCCATCTGTGTCCAGCAAAATAACGGGAGCGGCAATTACTAATGGGGAGAGAGGAATGAAAGGAGGAAGTAATATCCCGCCTCCTATTCCTAAAACCCTGCACATGGCATTTACATATACTCCTTCTCCAAACTTTTCTTTTAAAACTTGTATTAGTTTATCAATTTCTACTTGTTCAACACCATCTTTTTTAATTTTTTTCACTTGTTCAAAAACAAATTCCATGTTTCCGTCTTTTGAATTATAAATATTTTCTGCCATTAAAAAATTTGGTATTGATATTGCCCCAATTATTAGGGCGAGCATACAAAAGGAATATATTTTTTTCATCAAATTTATCCTCTCCATATCTTAAACAGGTAGAATTATTTAGAATTTTCGCGGGCAAATAAATTTTTGCTTTCTCGACCTCAAAAATTTTATACACTCCTGCCTATTTCAATTGGAGGACAATGAATGATGATATAGCAAAAGATGTTGATGAAATTTTGCAGGCTATCAACAAGGGAGTAAGCAGGGAAGAAATAGAAGAAAATTTGAAAAAATTTATCGATTATGGTGTGCCATTAAAACAGGCAAAACAAGCCATCATTCAAAAATATGGGGGGAGCATTCCATTTCAGGAAAAGAAGCTGGAGGAGATAAAAATAGATGATAAAAAGCTGGTTGTGAAGGGCAAAATACTCGCTTTGGATGAAAGAGACGTCGAGGTGAGAGGGGAGCATAGGAAAATTTTTCGCGGCTTGCTTGGCGATGAAACAGCAGTCATTCCTTTCACAGCTTGGAAAGATTTTAATTTGCAGAGAGGAGATGTTGTTAGAATAAAAAATGTGTATGCAGGGGAATGGAACAATCAGCCTCGCCTCAATCTTTCAGAATGGACTGAGGTGGAAAAACTGGATGAGGATATTGAAGTGGTGCAACGTAAGCCTCGTTACTATGAAATCATCGAATTAAAGCCAGGGTATTCAAATGTTGAAGTTAAAGCCAGGGTATTAACCTTGGAAAAAAGGGAAGTTTTGATAGGTGAGGATAAAAAGACTGTTTATTCTGGAGTCATGGGCGATTCTACTGGAAAAATTAGATATAGTGCTTGGAAGGATTTTGATATAAATGAGGGAGACGTTTTGCATATCACCAATGCTTATGTCGCCAGTTGGAGGGGCTCCCCCCAGCTCGTTTTTGATGAGAAAGCGAGCGTTGAAAAATTAGATGATAAAGAGATGCCTGAGGAATTGATTGGAAAAACGTGTGTGCCAATATTTAAAATAAATGAGATTGGAGGAGGCGTAGATGTTTGCATAGAAGGAGATGTTATAGAAGTGCAGAAAGGCTCAGGCTTAGTTCTAAGGTGTCCGAAATGCAACCGTGTGATAAAAGAGGGAGTTTGTGTTATAGATGGTGAGGTAGAAGGCATTCCAGATTTGCGCATAAAGGCAGTTGTGGATGATGGAACTGGAGCAGTTATGGCAATCTTCAATAAAGAAATGACAGAAAGAATAATGGGGAAAAAGCTGGATGAATATCAGCATGATGCTGAGCAGATTGAGAAGGAAATAGAGGATAAAATTTTTACAAAGACAATGAGCATATGTGGAGATGCATTCTCTGATGAATATGGAACAACTTTATTGGTTAAAGAAGCTGAAATTCTGGAGATAGACATAAGTCAAGAAGCTGAAAAAATTTTGTCAGAGGTGGAATAAATGAGAGAGCATGCTTGGAGAGTTTTTGCTGGAGAATATTCGGAGGCAAACCATTTTCTAAAGGGAGAGGAAAAGACACCATCGTATGTAATCACACCATTGGGGGCAAAAATCAACCGCCTTTATCTAGTGGGTGTTTTAACAGATGTTGAAAATGTCGCCCAGGAAGGGGAAATGTGGCGAGCCCGAATTTCTGATCCAACAGGCATATATACTGTATACGCAGGTCAATATCAGCCAGAGGCGGCGAATGTTCTATCAGAGGCTAGCGTTCCAAGTTATGTAGCTATTGTAGGTAAAGCAAGGGTATATGAGCCTGAGGAGGGGGTTGTATATACATCTGTGAGGGCGGAGAAGGTAAAGGAAGTGGATGTGGATGTGAGAGACCGTTGGATTGTGGAAACAGCAAAGCATACGAAGAAAAGAATAGATGCAGTACAGGAGGCGATGCAGATGCATCCTCCTTCTATTAACAAATTGAAGGAAATTGGATATCCTTCATCTTTAGCAGAGGGAGTGATAGAAGCCATTTCATTTTATAAGGATATTGATACTGAGCATTACATTTTTTTGATAAGGGAAGCATTATCCTATCTCACCTCTGGAAAAAAGGAATTTATGGAGGAAATTGGAGAAGCGGAGGAGAAAATTTTGGAAATAGTTAAGGAATGTGAAGGTGAGAAAGGTGCTTTATGGGATGAAATTGTTGAAAAAGGGGAAAAAGAAGGACTGGAGAGGGACTTGGTTGAAGAAGCACTTGCATCCCTCATGGATAAAGGATTGATATATGAACCAGTTTTGGGGAGGCTGAAGACGACATGAATATACCAAAGAAAATTTTATATATGGGGATTGATATTTTATTGTTAACGAGAGGCTGGCTTAAAATAGCATCATAGGGGAATGAGAGTTACAACTCTTTTTTCCTCCTTTTGCCCTCATTCCCCTGCCCCTAATTGCTGGTTACTTCCAAATGTTTAAATATAAATTTTTTATATATGGGTGGGGGAAAAATGAATAAGGAAACTTTATTTAAAGATAAAAGAGGAATTGAAGGATTGCCAATGAGACTGATTATCATTCTAGTGATTGCAGTGGCAGTTATAGCAGCATTGATGGCGCTTCTTGGCTCATTCCATCCGAAGGGAACTCTTTCTGTCGAATGTGTCTCCTGCCAGGGCAATCCTGGAAACTTAGCAACGATTTCCGGCACAGGTGAGCAAACTCTTCCTCCATTTGAAGTGGTGGTAAAAGTTACGGACAGCAATGGTGACCCTGTGGATGGAGCATCTGTGACACTTACTGGTGCCAATGGAGCAGGTTCTGGCAAAACAGGCAGCGATGGGCAGGCAACGATAACTGTTACAGGAGCAAAACTCAATGCAAATGAAAATGAAGAGTCAATGAAAGTGACTGTAACTGCATCTGGATATCATAAATATACCGAGGAAGATTTTATTATTATAGCAAGAACTTAGTCATAACTGCAAGATATTGATGAAGGATGAAAAGGGAGTTCTTGGTCTTCCTATGCGAATGGTGGTAGCTATTGTTATTGGGGGAGCAGTGCTTGGAATAATTATTTATTATCTAACAGGGCAATGTTTTTTTCCACAAACCCTTCAGGTAAGTTGGCAGCCAACTGTAATAAAAGAAGGGGAGCAAAAAATAGAGGTTATTGTAAAAGATGAAAATGGAGATGCTATAAAGAATGCAGTGGTGACAATTACAGGGTTAAAAACCGCCGATTCAAATAAAACGGGAAGCAATGGAAAAGCCTATTTAGAAATCAATCCTGTTTTACCTTCTTATAGAAATGAGGGATATTTGGACATAAAGGTAACTGCTGGCGGATGTTATAAAAAATTTGTACAGGAAGATGCTATAAAAGTAATAAAGACGTGATATCAATGCCTGTAACGATTAAGAAAAAAGAGAAAAAAGCACAAGAAGCGGAAGAGAAGGGAAGGGAAGAAACAAAGAGTTGGATAAGGAGGATTGAGCAACAGGTTGATAGTCTAGAAAAGAGATTGGATGCTGTTGAAAGAAGATTGTCAGGAGAGGAGTTCGTACAGCCGAAAACAGGAAAAATTTTGGTATCTGATGGTAAAAGAATGCAAGAAATTTCAAGGAAATTTGAGGAGGAGATACAAAAAATAAAGGATGAGATTTTGCAACTGAGGGCAGCACGTAAAACAGAAAATGTAAAAGGGGAAAGGAAGCCACTTATTGTTAAAGTAGAAAAAAGAAGTCGCTCAGATACAACGCCTTCAGAAGTAGGAATGTTCTCACCAAAGGAAATTGCAAATTTGGAGAGGAGGATCGAAAGGCTGGAGAAGAGAAAAGCTACTGTAAAAGTGGGGAAAATTGAAGTTCCCATAGAAATAACAGGGATTGTTGGAGGACTTATTGCATTTCTCATTGCAGCCTTGCTGTTTGAGGGGTACAGAGATTTAATTATATCTCCAAGCTTTGTAATGTTTATAGGTATTGTGCTTATTCTAGCTGCCGCCATTAAAACGTATCTCATAAACGTATCTCAAAGATGAGAAAGGGAAAATTAGGTAAGGTATTTTCAGACGATGAGAGTGGCGTTTTTGAATTACCAGTGCAATATATGGTTGCGATTATTGTTGCAGCGATGGCAATAGCGATAGGAAGCATATCCGCATACCACCTCTGGAAGGACTACCAAATGAAGGAAGCCATAAAAGAAGTCAAGAAAATAATAGGGGAAGCAGAGATGATGTGCTCCACTGCTGAGGAGGGTACGAAGATAAGCATACCAATAAATTTTCCATCTGGAATGAAAGAAGTTACTTTCGGCTCTTCTGATAAAAGCATGTCAAATTCTTATAGAATCATGATGAAATGGGGTGAAAGCAAAATTTTTTATTCCAGTGAAGCCAAATTTACAGGAGAAAGCAATGGAATCAACATTGCCACCATATATAAAGGATGCGATATGGTAACACTATCATTAATCGAAATTGAAGGGGAGAAATATGTCAAAATCACTCCTTCTTGATAATAGAGGTATAATATCATGGTTGCTTAGTCAAATTGCCCTTCTATTAGCCGCTGGAATTTTAATAGGAGCAATCGCAGGATTAACTTTCTATAATGACTGGCAGAAGCAGGCGGAGGCAAAGGCAATAGCATCTCATTTTGCGAGCTTTGTTGAAACAATGGATTTAAAAGAATTTCCAGAAAAAATGACTTATTTATTTCCAGAAAAAAGTTACTATTACAAGGTGAAAATATCAACAGATTATGTTAGTGTTACTAGAGAGGATGGGACAATTAAAAATAAAATAATCGGAAGAGAAGAATTATTGATTCAACCTTATATACGTCCGATAGAGCGAAAATGGAGTTGGAATGATAGTAAGGAATTGCACGATTTTTTAATGGATAAATATGCTCACTCAGGATACATTGATGATCCAATTCCCATGGATGAGAAAAGCGATGTTTTGGAGTATTTAAAAAATGAATTATCAGATAAATCTAAAGAATTAGCCAAGGAGCCATTAATTATGGAAAATCCCAATGAGCCATTATTTATTGAAAAGGCATTCATTTACTTTAAAAAGGACGGTGGTTTAGATAGGGAGGGTATAGTAATCATTCACCAAAAAGAAGAATAACATGTCTTTCATAAAGGATGAGAGAGGTATTTCAGAAGAATTTACATCCCTGCCTGCATTGACAGTTGTTATGATAGGCTTTGCCATCTTTTTTGTTTTAATTGCAAACGTCTATTCTGCATACAATGAAAGAGTGGAAAGTATCGATAAACATGAGGCATCTAATTTTGTTTTGGAGAAAATAATGAGTGCAGATGGCTACCTTGCAAAAGAAGGAATTGTAAGAGAGGGAGGAATAATAGATGCATCGAAATTTAATGAAACTAAAGGCGATGAAAAAAGAATATCGGAGATAATCGAAAAAAGTGGTATAAAAGGCATAGAATTTGGATTAAAGTTAAAATACGAAGGTTGCAAAGAGCAGTTAGAATGGTGCAACATTCCTTCCAGCAAGGATACTGCTGCTGCATCGAAACAAGTTGCCGTTTATATAAATGAGGCAAAAACGGTTCCTGGTGTGCTTACAGTATTGGTTTGGGAGGTGTGATGTGAAAATATGGAGAAAATTCGTGGAAGACGAGCAAGGAATATCTGTTATGCATGATGCCGTTCTATTTTGTTTGATGGTTTCCGTAGCGGGGGCAATATTGATGCCAGCTTTGGTGAGTGATGTCGCTAAAGAGAGTTATATGGAAAAGGAAAATGAAGAAAAGGTAGAAGAAGTCTTACATCAGTTAATGGTGTGCAAGTTAGATGAATTCTCTCATTTGAATGCTGAGCCAGTTTTGAAAAATTTGAAAATAAATACAAATCAAGGGTTGCTTAAGCCGGTGATAGATAATTTACTAAAAAGAGAGCAACTTCACCGCACTTATGCTGATCTATGCACAGAATGCGTAGCATGTCAATTTAAAGTTCTGGGGCACAGGCTGAATATCTTAACCCAAAATTTTACAGAAATGATGAGAGTGGAGTTGAAAAAATTTTTAGAAAGGCAACTTGGTAGGCAATATAAATACAATTTCACTGTTGTTTGGAATCCAATTGTTGGTTTTGATTTTGGAGGGGATTTATCAGTTGGCTCAGCTATTCCTAAAACTAATGTTTATGTGGCTGTAGCATATGCAACAATGCCTCCCTCTTTATTTACAACTGGCATTGGTTTCCCTCTGCAAACCATAAAAAATTATGTTTACAATGATGAAATAAAAAATGAATTTACAGATGCCAAGGAGGGGTTAATATCAAAGGATGAATTTAAAGATTTATTGACATCTTTTTTAACTGATTTAATTAACAGGGTAATTTGGGAGGGTTTTGATGGTAAAGAAAATAGTTTAGTAGATATTGTTATTGACTACATTTTTCAAGGAATAAAGGAGAGCATTCAAGATGCATTTGGAGAGGCATTGAGTATGGTGAGCGCCATCATTTCTAGTGTGGGAGATGATTTTACCTCTTTATCTGATGAATTGATCAGGAATAATCTTCAAGAATTTTTACCAACCATTACTGAATCTGATACTTTTAGTAAATCTATTGATGAAGTTAAGAATTATATTAAGGAGGAGGTAAGAGCTTTCATAAAAAATACCATTGAAGAAAAAATCCAAGCAATGGTTGAGAATGTGGTTAACAGTATCGATGGAATTACAAATATCGGAACGGAAATATTAAACTGGCTTTTCCAGCAAATCAATTTCTGTAGAGCAAAGATGACACTTGCAATATGGGAGGTGTAGAAAATGCACTTTTTAGGTGATACAAAGGGACGCATTCCTTTTGCTGTTCTTGGCATATTTTTGATAATAGGGAGTGCTGTAACTTCTGGAATTGTTACAAATTTGGAGAAGGAGGGCACAAAAGAAATTGCCTTACCCTTAGAAGAGCATTCGATAGAATATCTAATAAGATGCGCAGAAGCAGATATTGGAAGAGCACTCAATTATGCGTTTATGGAGGCGCTTGAAAAAGTAGGGGAAACCCCTGTAATTTATTCTGACCCATCTAAACTTCCAAACCCTGTTATAGCGAGAGATTATGCAGATTTCAATGAAAACCGAGTTTATTATCCCAAAGATCCAAATGATCCTGATGTTATTGACGAATATTGGGAAGCAGTTAAATTTAATCAAAATTGGGCTAGAAATATGGCAAGGGTTATATTAAATGATTATCTTAATGCCACATTTACCCATGATATCTACCAAGATGCTAGCTATGCAGTCAACATTGTAGACCCAGAACATAATGGGGCTGTAGATGATTGGAGAGACATAAAACTTGATGTCATTAATATGCAATTAGAAAGAGCACATCAGGTTAATCTTCTAATTTCAGAGAGTGACACTCTTTATCCTGTCTACTGGAAAGCTTCCATAAACAACTTTAAAATAGAAATATGTGACTTAGAATCCAAAGAAAGATGGGTGCGAACGATTAATGTTAGCTCTCTGATTTCCTCACGCTTACCTTTACTTATAGAGTTAACAGAGACCTATCGTAACAGCATCAATGGCATCTCGCCACTGATGGGGCTAATTACTGTTATCAGTGAAATATATACCGAAGTGCGCTCTCTTCTTCAGTATGCAAATAAATATGATTGGGTAGCAAATATTGTGGACGATAAATGGCTTCAATATTTGACAAATATGGGGCTAATTGCTATACAATATCTAGTTTTTAATAGCATAGATCCTCTAACCTTAGTGCGTCTCATCCTAAATATCAATGATTTGATATCAAAAAGTAGTGTAACTGATGCAGATAAGTATGTTACAGGAAAAGCTGAAGACCTTATTAAAGACCAAATTCTCAACATAATCTCTCTTCCATTTACAGCTGATGAGGATGTTTTTAAAACAGTTGGAAAACAAAATGAAAAAAAGGCTGAGGATACGGTGGAGCATCTTGAAAGTAAGGTTGATGAGTCCACCCGTCAAGAAAAAGGTAGAGTCGCTATTGCGGATGTTGCAAAAGATATCCTTTGGAAAAGCAAAACAAAGTATTATTATAAAAATGTGAAAACAGGTTTAATAAAGCCAGAGGATGAGTTTAAAGGATATAAATACGGAGATTACAGGCTTACCACAAAAGATGGTGATCCAACACCAGAAAATCCTGTGGGGGATGTTTATACTAAAGAACTACTAAATGAGGTTAATGATAATGTTCGCACTCTCATTTTAGAGAATGTTAGTAGAATTTATTCCTCTTCATTCAGTACATCTATGGAAAAAGAAAAGATAAGTGAATATTATTCTCCCTCCATGTCAATGGGAGAATGGCGTCGTGTATCTTCTGAAAATTGGGACTTAGTTAATAGTGCACCCCAGACACATGTAATCCAAAAAAATGAGTTACCATCCTCTTTACCTTATTCAGAAGTTTGGAAACTTGAGTGGAAAAGCGAAGAAATGTGGCAACATTATGAGATAATTGGATATGAAGATGATGAGCCCATATATGAGTGGGTTGATTATCCCGTTACACATTTTTATACAGAAAAAGTGACATTCACTCTTAATGTCTTCGATTATGATGAGGATATAAATGATATTTTCCATTCCCAGCCGCACGATTTCCCTCACGATGATAACTTAGAACATCTTCTGCATAAATATATAAATGATAACTTTACAAAAATTAGAGACGAATATACCGATATATATAAAGATAAAGGCAAAGGGGAAAGTGGCTTATATGATACAGTTACATGGAAAAATAACACTGCTTGGGATGAGAAACAGGGTTACGAGATTTCGTGGTTACTTGGAAAAGATGGGGAAGTGGTAAAAGCGCTACAGGAAATTATTGAATTAATAGAAGCAGATAGTGATATCTATAGTGATATATCTGGCTTCTCATCAATTAAACAAATGGCTTCTACTTTGGATGATATGGAAAAAGAAAGGGAAATGCTATTACAAAAATTTAGGGAAAATAAGCCCAAGTATGTAAAAAAGAACTATTACATGGAAAATGGAATGTATAAGAGTGCTGGAGCAAAAGTAATTTTAAAAATGAGAGAATGGTTTGTCGAACAAATAGAAAAATCTCTTACCCAATCAAAGAAGAATGAGATTAAGAAGGAAATTGATAGTCGATTAAAAGATTGCAAAGCCGATTTTGATTATAATTCCTATGAAAGTAACAAGAAAAAATATGAAGGTAGTATATCACAAATAGGAACTATTCAATTCGGACAGAAAATGAAATTAATAGGCTATTGGGTAGAAAACGTTTCATTAGCTATAAGTGCAACACCCGACTATTTTGGCGCTATTGGGAAAAATTTATTTGGAAAGAGTTATGAAAATGTTTCCAAAGAGGAAAATTGGCAATTTAATGTTAAAAATATTTGCTTATTTGGACCTACTGGTTTGCCAATTCTTCCTCCAACACCATTGACACCATGGATTGTTACAATAAATTCGTGGTATATCCATGTTGATGGGCACTGGGGAGAATTTAGAGTGTTGGATGGTAATGATGAAACACTAGCAGACCCGTTGTTTGGGCACAAAGGACAGATTTATTGTAGAAGTGCATCATTTACTTATGATGATATTTGTTACCCCAATTTATCCGAAAAAGGGAGAATGATTGGCCGATGTGAAAGACTAAATTTTGGATTTGATACTATGAGTTTAGGGATTGTTCCACCTGGAAAATTACCAATCGGGGATTTATATCCAATAAACCTTGCTGGCGCTCCAATTTCTGAATCGTATGGTGTAGGAGGGTGAAAAGGTGAAAAAATGAAAGGAAAAATTATATGTTTTGGAACGATATTTTTGCTAGCCATTATGATAGCCTCAAATGTAGAGGCTGGTGAATGCGAATATGGAAAGGTTGAAGCCTGGGCTAGAACTTTGGATGAAAACGGAGAATGGGGAGAATGGAGAAACGCTACTGTACATGAAACTCTAAAAGTGCATGAGCCTTTCCAGGTGAAAGTAAAAGTCGCCGCGAAAACAGATTGTTCTAGTGTTGATCTCTTGTTGGAGAGGGTTGGCTCCACAAAGGTTTATGAAGTGGTTGAAGGACCCAGCAAAATTATGGATTGGATATATAACGATAATTGCCCAAAGGGTTGGTCTAACACGTATCAATGGACAATCAGACCAACTGGGGGTTGGACAGATGGAACAGCAGCATTGAATATTAGGGGAGCTTTTGATAAGGATGGATATAAAACCGTTGATTTCACCATTATAGCCGCATACATCTCGTCAGAAGAATGGGAAGGAAATGGTAGCAATGGTGGTGGAAATGGTGGAGGTGGAGGCATTCCGGGATTTGAAGGAGCGCTAATGGTAACAGCCATTTTAGCTGTTGGAGCGATGAATTTTTTAAGGAAAAATGCTAGGAATAAAAATGGATGAAAGAGGTGCAATCTTTATTCCAATGCGCGTTTTGATAAGCATAGTTGTAATGGCAGCTATAGTTGGGATTGCTTTCATAGGCTTACAAAATGCGATGAAAGTGGCGGCTGAAAAACAAGTAGAGAGGGAGTGTAATGAATTAATATCAATGCTTTCTACAATGGTTAAGGGAGATGCACGAGATATTAATAATCCACAGGATATGCAGGGAAGTACGAGAACAAAGGAGTTTGACTTACCCGATAAACTAGTTTACATTGGCTTTGGCGTCGATCCTGACCCAGATAATGATGGGAAACTGAGTAGCAAGTTGGTTGGCAATGGCTCCTGTATCTTTTATAAAGTGGAGGGGATGAGCAAAAAAGTCATTTGGCTTGATAATGATATTAAATTTCGGGAGGGAAAAAATGAGAGCGGGAAATGGAAAACTAAATATCCAGAGCAAGGTTTTGTTATAAAAGATGGAGGAAAAATTAAATTATCTTTTGAGTTGGTAAAAGATTTCTCTGATGAATATGTCCTAATATTGGCCGAAGATAACATTGAGCCATAACCTCCAAATATTTTTAAATTACTTTTTGTTTCATGCATGATAGCATGTATGTCAAGGTTATACCTGAGAAGTGTTGCGGTTGTATGGTTTGTGAGATTGTTTGTTCAATGTATCACTGGGATGTTGTTAACCCAAATCGCTCTGCCATTCGTGTAGAAAAAAAGAGTGTTGTTGAGGATATTCAGCATGTATGCACCCATGGCAAAGAATGCAATTTTGAATGCGTTGACGCTTGCAAATTTGAGGCAATGATAAAGAAAAATGGTATGGCAGTTGTTGATTATGAAAAATGTACTGGATGTAAGGCATGCGAGAAAGCATGTCCAATCCATGCTGTCTGGATTTTTGAAAAAAAGGCGTATAAATGCGATTTGTGCAATGGGGAAACAATGTGCGTCAAACATTGCTCCCAAAATGCACTGGAGATAGTGAGGTGAGATTATGGTGGTTGAAGAAGGTTGTTATGGTGGGAAAATTTTAACCATTGATTTATCAACTAAAGAAGGAAAGAGACAAAAAATTGGGGATAGTTTTGCTTTAAAATATCTGGGGGGAGATGGATTTGGAGCATATTTTATGAATACCATGGTTTCGCCAAAAGCAGATGCTTTGGGAGATGAAAATGCCATCATACTCGCTCCTGGCTTATTTGTTGGAACCCCTGTACCCACTGGAGGAAAAACCTCATTTTTTGCAAAATCCCCTCTAACGGGGGGATGGGGAGAAGGTGTTATGGGTGGAAGGATAGGATTTGCCCTAAAACAGGCAGGATATGATTGCCTTATCATCACAGGAAAAGCAGAGAAGCCATCCTATCTCCACATTTGTGATGATGAAGTAAAAGTTAAATCAGCAGAGCATTTATGGGGAAAATCGACAAGGGAGACATCAGAGGAGATAAAAAAAGATGAAGGAAGCGTTATCGTTGCCACCATCGGCATAGGTGGAGAAAATTTGGTGAGATATGCGGTCATTGATTGTGAGGAGCGCCAGGCTGGTAGAGGAGGACTGGGAGCAGTTATGGGTTCTAAAAATCTTAAAGCGATTGCTATAGAAGGGAATAAGGATATAAAGGTGGCTGATCCAGAAAAAATGATGTCATTGCTGGATAAATGGTACAATGAAATGATAAATCATCCATCATTTGAGGCTGATGGAAAATATGGTACAGGGGAATTTTTGGAATGGATGAATGCAGAGAGAGGAACTTTTCCAACTAGGAATTGGAGAGAAGGGGTTTTTGATGAAAGAAAGGAAATAGACCCCTATTACTGGGCTCCCCGTTATGCAATAAAGAATAAAGCATGTATTCAATGCACAAAGCCTTGTGGGAAAGCATTTGTCATCAAAGGCTCTTATGAAGGAATGCTGGATGGTGTGGAATATGAAACACTCTTTGCCCTAGGAAGTAATTGTGGGAATGCAAGTATAGAAGCGTTGGCAAAAGCAAATGAATTGTGCGATTTATACGGCATAGATACCATCTCTGCTGGAGGAGCAATAGGATTTGCAATGGATTTGTATGAAAATGGTATTTTGAGTAAGGAAGAAGTTGGCATGGAATTGCATTTTGGAGATGGTGATGCTGTTGTTAGCATGGTGGAGAAAATTGCTAGAAGGGAAGGAATAGGAGATATACTGGCGGAGGGAGTTAAAAAGGCTGCTGAGAAAATAGGCAAGGGGGCAGATAAATATGCAGTGCATGTAAGAGGTATGGAACCGCCTGCATATGATGTTAGGGCAATCAAAGGAATGGGGCTGGCATTTATGACATCGCCGAGGGGAGCGTGTCATCTCCGTTCAGGGGCATATGCTTTGGAACTGACAGGAAAATTCTGGAAATATGAAGGTGTTGATAGGTTGAGTGCAGAGAATAAAGGAAAGGAAATTGCTGATATGGAAAATTTCATGGCGGTTTATGATGCATTGGGAGTATGTAAGTTTTCTAGGGGCATATTTTTGCTGGAGGCATTTGGCGATCTTCTGGAAGCAACCATTGGTAAAAGAATGGGTGAGGATGAATTATTAATCATTGGCGAGAGAATCTGCAACCTCAAGCACATTTTTAACATAAAATGCGGATGGAAGAAGGAAGATGTAAGATTGCCAGCAAAAATAAGAGAGCCTATACCAGAGGGTGTATCCAAAGGAAGTTTCATTTCTGAAAAAGAGGAAAAGAAAATGCTGCAGGATTACTTTATGGCAAGAGGCTGGGACAAAAAAGGATTGCCAACGAAAGAAAA
>CAZHBO010000019.1:0-11516 GCA_964530745.1 uncultured Thermoplasmatales archaeon
CCTGGCATACTACGTAAATGTATCCATTTTCTGCAGCAATGTCAGGATAGGTATCACTTTCAGAACCTCCAAGAACCCATGTATACCATTCTCCTTCAAGCAGATCGTGGCAGTCTCCACTTATTACACCTATATTCCTATCTGGTCCTATCGATTCATTGTAATTATCGAAGGCAGCATAGAAAAATCCATTGCTCCTGTCTATATCAATGCATGCATGTGCAGAATTTTGAAAATTATCCCAATAATAACTCCATCCATTTCCTTCTTCCTCATAATCATAAAAGTTAAAGATTGGCATATTCTCCCTTACATCTCTTGTTCCAATGCAGACTGTCACATGACACCACTGATCGCTAGGTGTATCTTCTACTCCATCATATCCGGCAATATCAGGCTCCATCCTGTCTCTATAAGGATAAGAAGTCCAATCCCAGGCAACAAGAGACCATGTCTCTGTATCTGTTGGGTCATCTACTCTTAAAAGATACTGTAAGGCACCATCCGATTCTGCAGGATCTGGCTTAAATGTTCCTACAAATGTTTTTCCAGAGCCATAATAGTCAATGGCAGGATAGTCTTCTATACCTTCTATATCATAATATCCCATGTCCAGCCATGTTGTGCCTCCATCTGCAGAGAATGTGTAATGAACGTTCTGCTCGAAGAAACTTTCCTGCAATGCATAGGCACCGAAAACTTCATTTTCTGCATCCATTGCCAATGTTGGACGCATCTCTGGATTTTCTGTCATTGCAATTTCTATATCTGCGGGCATTGGCTTCAATCTCACCTTTATCGGTATTTCTATTCCCTTTGTTTCATCACATCCACTTGGTCTTGATATTTTTGCAATCTTCACTATTTCATTGTCTTCTTCTGTAACCTCTGGTGTCAAAAATGCATTCACTGGCAAAATCATCATTGCTGCTATAAAAACTACACCCAAACCGTAGATTGCTTTTTTTTGCATGTTTTTGCCTCCAAGGATTAATACAAAATCGCATATTTATACCTTTCAATTTTGTTCTTGTAATTTCTATGGATTGTTTATCAACAAATGGAAGGATGTAATACCAATATTTCCTTGACTATCCTCGAGAAGCACATCAACAAGGTATAGACCATTTTCCAAGGAAGATGTATTTAATGTCACCTTCCATCCATCTGAGGGGTTTGAATCTCTTCCGATTTCTTCATTAGCCAAATATTGTGGAAATATGCTCCATATTCCATTAATAATCCACCATTCACCGCTATGCGGTGGATATTCCAGGGAGGGAAAACCATCAATTGTTTTCCATGAAGTAGTGATTTCTTTTCCATTCTCCGGATCAATAAATGAGCATGTATGTTTCCCGTTCGATGAGGTATGTTTAATACCTTCTCCAGTTAGAGTATGTCCCCCTCCAACTGTATTTTCTTTTCTGTCCCATTTATGGATGTCCACTATAACAGCACTTCCCTTCTGAATTTCCCTTTCGAATATATTCCAGTTTATAGATGTTGTTAATGGCTTTAGTTCATTACCTTCAGCAGTATATCCAGTTTTATAAGAAGTGACGAAATATTTCTCAGCTCCTCTAAATCCCCTTGCATATAAATATGCATGTATACCCGGTGATACATCATCGCTTTCATAAAAATTTACTGGAGAAGCGCCTATGGTGGCGGTTCCCTCATTTGGGGTTGTTTTCATCCATACTGCAAGCTCCTTAGCCATTGCAATATTCTTTGCTTCCTCTGATTCATCTGGAGGGAATAAGAGGGCATCGTAATTTGATGCCAGACGATGAAGGGCATTTTTGGCGGCAGTGGGGGTGCAATATCTATTTACTCCATCATTCCCTGCAGGACCGATATGGTCATCCTTTTCCCTTCCCAATCCACTTTGCTTGTAGTAGTCAGGAAGGAGTGGGGAGCATAACACCTTCATCATCACAACATCCCTATCTTTGGTGGTAACAGTAATATTTATTTTTCCATCAACATTTTCTTCCCGTGGTGATAAAATTCTTGGAGATGGGGGTGTTGGGTCATAATATATCTTTTTTGTATCTGTTCCTATTCTACCCCACTTATCTTCCATAATCACTTTAATGTAATATTCTCCTTCTGAAAGGTCAGCAAGAGACCATCCAGCACTCCAGGCATCGTCATCCACTTTTATATTATTTCCATCATTAAGTACAATTTCAGGATTTTTTGGCAAAAATGCAGTAATGGGAATCCAATTTTCTCCATCCCTGGAATATTCAAATTCTGCTGAAACAATATCATCAGAATTTCGCAAATCAATGGCACGTACGACAGTAAATTCTTTACTCACCAAAGTGCAATCCTTGTTATACAGCACATTGGTATTGGAAGGCGATACAAGTAGTGGCTGTGGGGGGATATTGAAAACTTGTGATGGAGTATTAATATAATTTACTTCCCTTTTTTGATAGAAACATGCATTGTCTTTGTATCCCATAACTTCCATGTCATGGGAAGAAAGAGATGCTTCATCCCATTTCCATGTGTACGGAGGAGAGGAGTCGGAATGCTTAAAGAAATCATCTACATAAAAGCATATTAAAACATCTTTTTCATCAGCTCTCACCTTTACCGTTATTCCACCAATGATTATGGTGCTACCACCAGTTGGCATAATTTCATTATCAAAAATGTAGAGATATCCTTCTTTGGGCTTCATTATCTCTATTTCTGGATAAGAGCCATAAGAAACATTTTTTGAATTTACATAAGCCTGGCTAAAAATGGAAAAGAGAATGAGAATAAGTATGCAGATACATGCCTTTTTCATATATCCTCCTTACGAATGGTTTTACTTCCCCTTTTATATCTTTTTCGCATTTATAAACTTACTCCTCTCCGGAGAAGAGCCATTCGTCATAGATGTCTCTGCTAACTTCTTCTGCGCTGAGTAAAAGGGAGCGCCTTCTTCTCTCCCTTAACAGCATAGCAAGCATCATGAAGATTCCAATGGCTACAAAACATATGCAAATGTAAAGAAAAATGGGCTCATGAACCAAGATTTCTCCTTGCGAGCCAGAAGTATGGGCACTTCCTCCAATCTCAACCAATTTTCCACGAATGTAGTAATAAGCAGACAGCAGTCCTCCCAAGATGGAAAGAATAGAGGTTGAGAGGAGAATAGCTATCTCCGTTTTTTGTGGGTGAAGAATTTTTTTTCCTTTCTTTGTCAGGCTGTAATAAACCCATTTATTACTTCCATCCCTCCTCTCCACCAATCCACTCTCCACAAGCTTGGAAAGATGGCGGTGAACCGCTGATTTATAAAAATTTATCTCTCTAGAAAGCTCTGATACCGTCTTCGCTCTCTCATCCAATCTTTTCAATATCTCTATTCTCAACCCTGAAGAAAGAACATCAAATGTTTTTCTATCCAAAGTTATTTTCTCCCTCAACACTATAAAACAAATTTAAATTTCTTTTAAATACTTTTACATTTCGTTCACATTGACGGTACATCGTAAAAATTTTTATATATCAATTTCGCCAGTTAGCCATCCATATTTCTTTTTCAATTTCATCAGTATTTCCCGCTATATCTGAAACAATAACAGCAAGGCTATGCTTGCCAAATCCTTTTTCATTCCATGTCCATTCATATGGCTCATCGTTATCAATTTTTTTAAGCATGCCATCAACATAAAATTTTACATCCTTTACTTCAATATTGCTATTAACCTCTATTTTAACTGTTATACTTCCTACAATAAAAGGCTTTTTCAATGGCATTATTTTTTTCCCATTTATATAAAGCGCATCCTCTGGACATATAATTTTTGTGGATATGTTTCCCTCCGCCATTAAAACAAGGAGCGTCCCTTTCTGGAGAAAATCTGTATAGATTGTGTTATACTCTAACTCTCCTTCTTTTATTTCCCCATTTATGCTTCTTTTCATCCATTTTAGATCTGACACTTCATACGGCAGTTTTATTTTTAAGTATGTGTCATCAAAGGCATAAAAAGTTGAGGTATAGCCGGAAGTAATTATACATTTTGAAGGAAATTGGAGGCAGTCATTTATAATATTTGAGATTGGGAAACCAGCGTCCATGTCCAGACCAGCACCATTGATAAAGACAAAATTCCCTTTTTTTATAATGAGAGCATATGTATCTCCATCATAATCACAAGTGGAAAGAATTTCCCCATCTTTTACATTCCATGGTCTTATCTCATTCATTATAAACCAGTCATCACCAAGATGCGTGTATGGCATATCTTTATATTCTCCTTCTATTGATTCTCCAACAAGGCACAATGTATCATACTCATTATTATCCAGTCCAATTTTACTCCTTACAATCTGCCAGTTGGGCGTAGAGGCTGGAAGAACTCCCCCAACCTCCAGAAATGCTGTTTTATTTTCATAAAAAAGATTTATGATTTCATCCGGCAAATCAAGAATGCTGCTTTCATCCCACCATTTACCTCTCGTATAAATATAATACATGTCGGCATTTTTTATTGGCAACGGTGTTATCACAATTTTGTATCCACTCGCCATTATCCCATTTGCAATTGCGGAGAAGCTTATTTCCAGCAATTGCCAGGGGTCAATATCTCCTGGATTATTTTCTGTTCCTGATTCATTTGTTAGGTATACTACTACATTGCAAATTGGTTTTTTCTCTTCAATCATCATATCCTGATAAGTAAGGAGCGACGAAGGATCAAATTCTTCAAAATCGCTTCTATTGTAAATCATAGCAAAAATGTATTCGGGATGATATTGAAGCATTCTCATGAGCAAAACATTTTCCATATTTTCAACACTTCCAAGAGCCCATTTTTCTGGACAGCTCTTTATCCAGCATGACTTTTCTAAACCAGAAGCAAATGATGGGATAATTTCATTTCTTGCCAAATCATCATTCATGTAATAGTCTTCAGTCATCAAAACATGGCAATTTGAATAGGCATCAAATACTGTTGAATTGTCTTCACAAAACCATGCAACATCATATGGAATTCCTTTGTGAAGGTATGTTATCCCATTCTGTTTACAAATTTTATAAACAGGGAAAAACCATTGAGCTGGGAACATTTCTTCAGATATTCCATCTACGCCATAATCTATTAACTCATTTATGATGCTGATGATTTGTTGAACAGAGGGGACATTTCCAGGCCAATCTGGATATGACTCCCTAGCCTTCCACGCTAATGATTGTACATCTGCGAATACTTTAATCCCCTTTTCATGTGCTTTTGTGATTAAAGGAGAAAGCATGTCCTCTCCAAATTCCCATCCCAATTCTTCGAGAGTGGGAGAGATAAAATAATATTCCCATGGAATAACGTTGAAAAGAATAATGGAATATCCCTTAGCATAGCATTCATTCACAAATTCTTCAATGCTACTAAATTGCTCTATAAGCTCTATCCCATCAGAATGAATGCCAAATTGCGGCAAAAGAGGCTTTACATGATTGCCATTTCCATTAAATGAAATTGCCAAAGAAATGAAACACAACAATGCCACAAACTTTTTCATAATATGAAATCAGAAACTTAATTTATTTGGTCTCATGCCACATGCCAACAAAATGGCATTCTTGGCATTCGTAGATGTCTACCTCTCTAATCCAATCTGGTATTTTTATGAAAGGTATTGATGGCATTTCAGATGCAGATGCAATCTTTTCCATTTCTCCTTTACATACTGGGCAAGACTTTTTCATAAAGGTGAATGAAGAATGAAACATAAATTTTTTGAACACGCAACATTGGAAACATTTTTAAGGCAAGGTTTTATTCTCCCTCAGTAAAAAGTATATATATCTAAATGCATATACAAAAAATCAGGAGGAATAAACATGGCAGACAAACCACATCTAAATCTCGTGACAATAGGGCATGTAGACCATGGGAAATCTACCCTCGTTGGAAGATTGCTCCTAGAAACTGGTCAATTTCCTGCCCATATTGTAGAAAAGTATAAAGAAGAGGCAAGAGCAAAGGGAAAGGAATCATTTGCGCTGGCATGGATAATGGACAAGGTGAAGGAAGAGAGAGAGCGCGGATTAACTATAGACGTTGCCCACAAACGCTTTGACACTGACAAGTATTATTTTACAGTTATCGATGCACCAGGTCACAGAGACTTTGTAAAGAACATGATTACTGGAACTTCCCAAGCAGATGCTGCAATCCTTGTTGTTGCCGCTCCTGAAGGAGTTATGGCTCAGACAAAGGAGCATGCATGGCTTGCAAGGACTCTGGGAGTTAAACAGATGATAGTAGCCATAAATAAAATGGATGCAACACAGCCTCCTTATGACCAAAAGAGATATGAAGAAGTTAAGGAAGAAGTTGAGAAGCTTTTGAAAACAATTGGGTATAAAAGTGAGGATGTCCAATTTTTGCCTGTTTCTGCTTTTGAAGGGGATAATGTCAAGGAACAGAAAAATCTCAGCTGGTGGGGAGGTCCTACCATACTGGAAGCATTGGACGCCCTTAAAGTACCTGAGAAGCCCATTGATAAGCCGCTCAGATGGCCAATTCAAGATGTATATTCCATTACAGGCGTAGGGACAGTTCCTGTGGGGAGGATAGAGACAGGCGTTATGAAGCCTGGAGATAAATTAATATTCCTCCCATCCACGCAGCCTGGTGGTGTAACTGGTGAGGTTAAAACAATAGAGATGCATCATGAGCAGATTCCAAAGGCAGAGCCTGGTGACAATGTTGGTGTAAATGTCAGGGGAATAAGCAAGAAAGACATAAGAAGGGGAGATGTAGCAGGTCATCCTGATAATCCGCCGACAGTTGCAAGAACATTTACAGCACAAATAATGGTCTTAAATCATCCTTCCGTTATCACCGTAGGATATACTCCTGTTTTCCACTGCTATACTGCCCAAGTTGCTTGCAGATTCGAGGAATTGCTAAAGAAACTTGACCCAAGAACCGGAGCAGTTAAGGAAGAAAATCCAGATTTTATCAAGACAGGAGATGCCGCACTGGTGAAGATAAGACCAACAAGACCAATGGTCATTGAAAAAGCAAAGGAGATACCAGAAATGGGAAGATTTGCAATCCGTGATATGGGGCAAACAGTTGCTGCTGGAATATGCGTTGATATAGAACCAAGAGAATAGGCAAAATGGCACAGAAAGCAAGAATTTCATTAACAGGAACGGATGCAAAAAAGATTGACGAAGTGTGTAAGCAAATAAAGATGATTGCAGAGCGTACTGGAACACATATAAGCGGACCGATTCCATTGCCAACAAAACATCTAAGGGTTCCATGCAGAAAGAGTCCAGATGGAGAAGGAACAGAGACATGGGATAAATGGGAAATGAGAATTCATAAAAGGCTTATTGAATTAGATGCCCAAGACCGTGCTCTTCGCCAACTTATGCGTATACAAGTGCCAGACGGAGTAAACATAGAAATAATGCTTAAATCCTAAACATTTTATCCCTTTTTTCGTTTCTTTTTTTATATTCCATTGCTGAGGTAGCCAAGCCAGGACTAAGGCGCAGGCCTTGAGAGCCTGTGGGGCTTTGTTCCCCGCGAGGGTTCAAATCCCTCCCTCAGCGTTGATTTTTAAAAGAATTTAAATAAAAATCCAAGTTTTTGTGGCATGGATGATAGGATTGGAGCGTATAAAACAAAACCTTTTTCAAAGGACCGCCAGAACATTGTTTTGATTTTAAATGAGAGCTGGCGAAAGCACAGCATCCATGCATTGGTTGAGGTGGATGTAACAAAAGCCCGTGAAATTATTAGCAACTATAAAGAAAAAGGGGAAAGGATATCTTTTACTGGTTGGATTATTAAGTGTATAGCACAGGCAATAAGTGAGCAGAAGGAACTAAATGCCTGTCGTTGGAGAAAAAAAATTGTTATTTTTGATGATGTGGATGTTGCCATACCAGTGGAGAGATATGTGGGCAAAGAAGCAAGAGTAATGGCATATATAATCAGAAAAGCAAATGAAAAAAGCGTAAGGGAAATTACAGATGAAATTAGGAAAGCTCAGGGAGAAGATGTAAATGAATTAACCCAAGTCCTTGGTAAAAAGCTTACGCGCCTAGAAAAATTTGCAATCAATGCACCCCTCTTCATAAAAAAAATTTTATTGTGGGTAGTAAGGAAGCATGGAATTTTAAAAAAGAAGCACATGGGAACTGTTGGAGTGACAGCAGTAGGCATGATGGGAAAATTTCCTGGATGGCTTCTGCCTTTGGGAGGGGTAACTACAATTCTTGTTGCTTTAGGAGGAATCAACAAAAAGCCAGGAGTGATAAATGATGAAATTAAAATTCGTGAGTATCTCAGTATGACCATTACCGTAGATCATGATTTAATCGATGGAGCACCATTGGCAAGGTTTGTTTCAAGATTGACGGATTTGATAGAAAATGCATTTGGATTAAATCATCATTAAATTTTAATGTTTAGGCGATATTCCTATCTGTGAAATTTGATTGCAGGCGATGTGGAAATTGTTGTACACATTTAAAGAGGAAATTAAATTCAAAAATAACATATCCACAGCAAATCCCTTTTTATCTTTATCCAGAGGCTAGAGACGTTTCCCTTTTATTATTTGAATGGGAGAAAAATACACTTCAAATAGAGGCTGAAAGGAGGGAAATGGAATTAAAAATCATCCCTGGGCATATCTCCTTTGATAGAGATGGCAGATGCATTGTCTTTACTTGGATGATGAATTACAAGATATGCCCTTTTTATGATGGCAAATGCTCCATATATGAAAAAAGACCACTGGTTTGCCAAAGTTATCCTCTCTTGGAAACCAACTTTTTAAAACCAGGCTCAACTTTCAACATTTCCTCGTTATGCCCAAGCATTGTACATGTTGGGGAGGCAACCATTCATACACTCCATCAAATCTATGGCTCAACGCTTGAAGGCGCTCTTAAAAAAGAGAAAGCAAAAATATGGATTGACAGTCTGTTTAATTATATGCTGGAAAATAATATTCTTCATAAAAAGATATATGCAAGAAAAAAAGTTTTGGAAGGTTGCAAGGCATGCATTGGAGTTTTAGATTACCTCAAAGAAAAAAATTTGCTGACAGAAGATGTTATAAAAGAAAGCATAAAAAAAATCGAAGATATAGTTTTTTTCAAGCAAGGATAATTAAAAAAATCGTATTATTTTATATAGTTCTTCAGCGTTTTATCAGCATCCGGGGAGGAATAAAAATGCGTACCTGTCCATATTGCAACAAGGTCATGAGGCAGTTTGCCTTTGGGGAAAAGACATACTGGGTTTGCCCCCATTGTGGTTATGAAGAACATATGGAAAGTAGTGAATATTATAACTTTGAGTATCTCTACCTCTCATCCATCGTTTTCAATTGAGCGTGTCTTTTATCCCCATTTGCAACTCCTTTCCATCTTTCCCTCTAACCTCACGAAGGGGGGTCATTCTTTCATAGCCATTCTTCTCCAGCCATTTTAAAAATTTAGTGTACACATCTCTCATCTCTCCGTTGAAAGGGAAAGATGCTATTTTTTGCTCAGGGAATACCTTTATTTTTACTTTCTCATCCTCACTACCATTTCCATCAAAAATTAAGCATATATCCCTTCTGCATTTTTCTGGGGGGAGAAGGAGGGGATTATCATAATAAACACAAATTGCAAAATCTTTAACTTCAATTCCCTTTTTTTCAGCCCATTTTTTTAAATAGTTCAATCCCCTCTCATTTTCACCCTCTAGAAAGGGAATGCAGATGGCTTTATATTTTTTTGATTTTTTTATCTCAGGCATTTTTAATATTCACCTCAACACAATCACCGTCTTTGAGGCTAAGTTCATTTCTTAAATTTTTATCGGAGATAATTTCCATTATATCTGTGTAGAAACTTTTTTCAGGCACAACAATTACAACATCTTTTCCCATCAACATCGCTCTAAAACACTTTACACTACCAAAAACTTTACTATTTTTTTTGAAGCCATGGAGAATGATTGCATGTCCCTGCTTCAATTTACTAAATTTTTTCATATCTCTTTCATCAATTTTTATGTTGAGGGTTCCTGGATAAGGAATAAACCCAAGCTTCCTTTTACATTGTTGGAGATACTCTTCCTCCAGCAAATAATTCCTTCCATTTCCTTTACCAGAGGTAACAGTTCCTTTAATTTTCATGCATTAATCAGATTGCATTACTTCCTTTCAGTTTACCAAAAATTTTTTCTCCCTTCTCCGTTAATTCAAATGCCCCATCTTTCTCTTTAATGAGTCCCTTGTCCACCATCTCTTGGGCAACTTTTTTTACCATTTGGGGGAGGAGGTGATGTTTTTTTGCTATCCTTTCTAGAGAATTTTCTCCAGATGATATTTCCAAGAATACAGCCTTTCTAAACTTATTGGAAAGGATGAAGCCCTCAATATTGCTCATTTTTTCACCAATAGATTAATTTGCTTGTATTAGATAAACTTTTGCCATGTGGAAAATTCCTACAATAAAATCAGCAGATGAAATCATAGATAAAGCATTCCGTAAAGCAAAAAAGATTAAGAAAAGGGACAAAAAGGTAAAAACGATTGAAAAAATTAAGACAGTAAGGCAAACCATTGACTCCATCCTTCTTTCATATGTACGTGCTTTCCCCTCATTTAATTCCATCCATCCTTTTTATGCAGAATTAATGGATGCCGTTATAGGAAATGATAGAATAAAAAAAGCACTTGGGAGAATTGATTGGACACGGAAAAAATGCAATTCAATCGCAAAAAAAGGTATTTCAAAAGTGAAAAGAGAAGACGATTACAAAGAAATTATTAGCCAAGTATATGGAAGAATATCCTCACTTTTATACGAAATTGATGAACACCTTCAAATTCTAAAGGAGGCGAGAAAAAAAATAAATAAATTGCCGGAAATTAGTTTAGAAGAGCCAGCAGTAGTTATAGCCGGTTACCCAAATGTTGGAAAATCCTCCCTTCTTAAAATCCTCTCTTCTGCAAAACCAAAAATCGCTCCCTATCCTTTTACCACAACAGGAATAATTGTTGGACATTTTTTCATAAAGAAGCGTCATGAGGAAATAAAAGTACAAGTTATCGAGGCACCCGGTCTCCTTGATCGCCCTCCCTCCAAAAAAAATGCCGTGGAAAGACAGGCAATTGCAGCTCTTCGATATCTAGCCAATGTTGTTATTTTTGTTATTGATCCTACATTCTACTGTGGCTATCCAAGAGAAAGTCAGGAGAACCTTTTGAAGGAGATAAAAAAGGAGTTAGATTGTCCAATAATAGTTGTTGAGAATAAAAAAGATATTTATATTTCAGATAGCCCTTTTAAAAAGATTTCATGCAAAACAGGCGATGGAATAGACGAAGTTAAGGAGGAAATATATAAACATCTAGGATTCTGATTCCTCCTTTATCTCTTCCGGAGTCTCTTCAGAAACCTCTTCAGTTATTTCCTCTGCTTTCTCAGGCACTTCCTCAGAAACCTCTTCAGTTATTTCCTCTGCTTTCTC
>CAZHBO010000019.1:11616-18191 GCA_964530745.1 uncultured Thermoplasmatales archaeon
CTGCTTTCTCAGGCACTTCCTCAGAAACCTCTTCAGTTATTTCCTCTGCTTTCTCAGGCACTTCCTCAGAAACCTCTTCAGTTATTTCCTCTGCTTTCTCTACTTTTACCTCCACATGCGGTATCTCAAGTAAATGGGATTTCCATATTTCTATTCTCCTTACTGGATATACTTTTTTTGAAGCTCTGTGAATGCTTTTTCCCAACTCTCCATCCAGCATGTATTTTACAAAATCATCAAAATTTCTAGCTCCAGCTTCCTTCTCTATTTCATTTTTCATCACTGCCCTTATCTCTCTCTTTTGGGAGGTTAGGATTCTTTTTCCTGCCAGTGCAGAGGGCTTTATTCTCAACCTCATTCCATCCTTTGTTACAACATCAAAGACTCCATCAATTTTTGATTTATGGCGTCTGCTCATTCTCTTTATATAGTCAGATGTAAATGCATGTCCGATGAAAATGGTATTTGCTTCCAGTCCTTTCACATTTACAATTTTGAATTGCAGTTTTATGTGTGACTTTGAGAAATCGTTCGTTAACTCCTGTAGAGATATGGATACATTCCTACCTATAAGCTTCTCTGGGTCATCTGACGGCGTTTCCGCTATTTTTACTTTTCCGAAAAGTGGGGGAGCTATCACACTATACCATTCCTTCGCTTTCTTTTTTCTTCTAGTTCTCTCCTTTGGCATCTGCATGTAATCAAACTTCCTTATTTAAAGAAATTGGTGGAAAACGCATATCTTTTTAAACGAATTTGGCATTCCATCTCCATGATAACGGGAAATGAAAAGAAACCAAAGGTTATTACAGAAATTCCTGGTGAAAAATCAAGAAGGATTATTGAGGGAGATGAGAAATATATTGCTACAACAACAAAAGCCGCCCCTGTAACCGTTGAAAAAGCATCAGGAGTGGTATTTGAAGATACAGATGGAAACATTTTTTTTGATTTCACTTCTGGAGTAGGCGTTGTTAATACTGGGCATTGCCATCCGGAGGTAGTTAAAGCCATTAAAGAACAGGCAGAGAAAGCTATTCATTTTGCTGGAACAGATTTTTATTATGACATTCAGGTTAAGCTTGCCGAGAATTTATGCCGAATTACCCCTGGCAACTTTGAAAAAAAAGTTTATTATGGAAATAGCGGGACAGAAGCAGTGGAAGCGGCGATAAAAATTTCAAGATGGAGTACTCAAAGAAAATTCTTCATTGCATTTATGGGTGCCTTCCATGGAAGAACAATGGGTTCTCTTGGGCTCACTGCAAGCAAGATTGTCCATAAACAAAGGTTTTTCCCATGGATGCCAGGTGTTTTTCATGTACCTTACCCCAATCCATACAGAAATCCTTTTGGAATTGATGGATATGAAAATCCTGAGGAACTGGTGAACATTGTCATTAATTACATTGAAGAGATGTTTAAAAGATATGTGCCACCTGATGAGGTTGCAGCAATATTTGTAGAGGCTTTGCAAGGTGAGGGAGGATATATTGTTCCTCCTCCTACTTTCCTAAAAGAACTTCGCAAGCTTGCAGACGAGTATGGCATAGTCCTTGTAGATGACGAGATACAAGCAGGTTTTGGAAGAACAGGAAAAATGTTTGCAATTGAACATTTCAATGTTGAGCCAGATATTGTTACACTCGCAAAGGCAATGGGTTCAGGTATACCAATAGGGGCTGCTGTTTTTAAATCAAAATATGATTTTGGAGTTAAAGGTGCTCACTCCACAACTTTTGGAGGAAATCTAGTAGCATGTGCTGCATCTCTTGCTACCATTAACGTTATAGAAAAAGAAAAATTGGTAGAGAATGCTGCCCTACAAGGGGAATACATGCATAAACGCCTTAAGGAGTTGGAGGAAAAATATGAAATCATTGGAGATGCACGCGGTCTTGGCTTAATGCAAGCAACCGAGATAGTGAAAAGCAAGGAAAGCAAGGAGCCATATCCAAAGATAAGGGATGAAATTATTAAAAGGGCGTACAAGAAAGGATTGCTCCTCCTTTCCTGTGGCGAGTCTGGAATAAGGTATATTCCTCCTTTATGTATAACAAGGGAGCAAGTAGAGGCAGGAATGGAAATATTGGAAGAAGCGATAAAAGAGACAATTTCATAGTTCCATACCTATTTTTCATAGCCAAAGGCATCAAAGACAAACTTCCATTTATTGTAAATTTTTTCTTTTATATCGTCCTTTATCTCATATTTGCTCATTTTGAAATTTTTTTGAGAGGAAATATATTTCTCAAAAACTTCCTTAGATTCCTGAAAACCTTTCATGTCTAGCTCAATATAAATTCTTTTAAGTTGAGATAATGGCTGTTGAATAAATTCTTCATATTTTACCTCAACCAAATTTCCATTTGGGATGCAATCTCTTTCCTCTAAATATTTTTTGAACATGCTGGCATACAACTCCATCATATGTTTTTCTATTTCATCCATCTTAGGGGGCTTCTGTATGCAATAGCGAGGAAGAACTATCCTTAAAAACTTCATCATTGAGAAGTATAGGTGATAGGGATTTCTGTATATATGGATAAATTGTGCATCTGGAAACATTTCAAGGAGCAATTTAATTCTTGCCGTATTTGCAGGATTTTTTAACACAAGTCGTTTGCCTTTATTAACCAATGTCAATTTCTTAAGAAAATAAAGGTATGTGTTTTTCCATTCTTTTATCACTCCATAAGGAATATCATCCATGCATACAAATTTGTTGTAAAATGCCATGTTTTGTGGAAAGCACCATCCATTGTAGTATGCATATGGAGAATATGCACCAATTGCATATTCATCCTCCTGTGGTAAATCAGCGCCCATATCTACATCATCCATCGGCCTTTTTTCAGGAATACTTGCAGTAACAACAGGTTTAAAGAATTTCTCGCCAACTATAAATGCGCCTGGAATTACAGTTTGAAATGTGGAACAATACCCAAAATTTTCATCCAAGGAAAGGAGGTTGTGAAGGTATGTTGTTCCACTTCTCCAGTGACCTATTATGAAAAGAGGGTCATGCTTAATCTCCGTCTTTTGTATTTTATCATTAAATTTTATTCTCTCCTTAACTCTAAAAGGTGATATTATACTACTCAACATTAATGCATAAAGTGTCCTAGGAAAATATTTTCCACTGACCCTAAATCTATTTTGTGCAAGAAGACGAATAAGATTAACTAAATTGCTGCCTGCCAGTGGCTCATAGACAACATCCAGAACATTTTCTTTCATTTCCATGGCAAAATTGATACAAATGCCACTTATATATTTTGTTCAATAAATTCTCGCACTTTTCAAGGGGATAACCACCTTCTCTTTTTTCCCTATCTCGATTGCCTTTCCTTTTAAATATAGCCTGCCTGTTAAGGCAGCAATGTATGCATCCATTTCATGCTCATTTTTTGGTTTGATGCCAAGAAGATTTGCCATTTTCTTATAGTCCTTTTCATAAAAACCCATTATTTTTGCGCTCGCTGTAGGAAAAACCTCTATCACTGGAAACGGAATTTTTTTAACTATATCTATACCTCTTAAACATAATTCCCTCATGGATTTCATTGTGGGAGGCATCGCCCCATATTTTTTTAATTCCATATCTACATCTCTTACCCTTATTTCACCTTCCATTAAAGGGGCATCAATGGCTACCAGTTGTGGAGAAGCATCGGATATGCATTCGATTATATCGTCATTTTTATACAAGGTGAAAAGTTCTATTTTATCGCCAAGAATGCAAATTCCAGTTGGATTTTTTTCTTTGCCAGCTAAATCAATTCCCGCTACCTTCACCATAACCTCCTATCTTTAAAGATGGATCGCCATAGAGAATCCAAGAAGATACAGTTTTGCAATCCCATATATCTAAAAATGCATTATTCCATTCTACGGGGCAAGTATTCAAATACTCTGCTATTGCATCTCCAAATGCCATGCCAAGGACATCAATCCCCTCTTTACCATATTTTTTAAAGAAAAGAGTGTCAATATATCCGCTTGCATATTCAATTATATCAGGCTTTCCATTTCCATTCACATCATCGTCTGCCCCCCAAGAAAGGCTTGTAAATCCTATGGAGGCTATCGCTCCACCATCTGCTTTTCTTACCACTCTCCAACTAAGGCACTCATAAAATCTTCCCAATTCACTTATATGGCATCCTCCAAAGATGACAATTGGTAACTTTTCATTATTATGTATATCATATAAATCAGAGACACTTAAACCAATCCATGTGTTGTAGTCGTGGGGAGGATGAGTAGCCCACGAAAGATAATTCCCATGACCCTCAAAATCGATGAAGCCCGCTCCTTCATTAAATTCATTGATTATATTTTCAGTGGATAAACTTCCGTCTGAGCCAAGAATGCGCACAGGAGTAAAGTCTTCCATATGTTCCAGAGATTTTTCAACTGTTATCTCTCCTTCATAATAATCTGTTCCCCATACAGAATCATTAAAGGAATCTCCGCCAACAACAATCATCCTCTTAAACCAATCTCCTTTTGCCATGTCTTCATAAGAAATGATTTTATTTATTACCAATGATACCTCCAAAATGCTTCTGCATGCTAACCTGCCTACATAAACATCTGGGTACAAATCCATTACATCATTATTGCCAGAGTGGTTGTACTCCCCAAAATATGAATTTCCATTCGAATCCCAGCTGGAAAAGGAGCCATCTGGATAAAATACATCTGCATAATACAAATCACTAAGGAAATACTCCTCCGAGCCCTCGTAAGTGTAAATTTTCCTAGTAGGCACTCTCCCTATTCCACCAACCAACAAAACATATTTTATTCCCCACTGCTCTATGGCATCTTTAATGAAATACTTTATTTTCTCTGCTTTATCCCTTCCTTGAACAGGGAAATATGAACCTTTGTAAATTTGTTGAGTGGATACCCATATACTTTTTATCCCGTATTTTTCTTTATGCTCAATGAACTTCTGCATGATTTTTTTATATGAAGGAGGGCTTATGAGCAGGAAGTCATATTCATCAGCACTTAATGAAAAGGGTGTCTTTTCATAAAATATTTTTATTTTCATATGGGAGGCGTACTCTATCACATTTTCCAATGGTTTGTATCTGGTGGGGGAAATATAAATGGTTAAAAATGTCATATGCTTCCCATCTTTCACACCTGCTCCAGTACGCCAAGTAATCCATTTGGATGGGTATTCCTCCTTGCTTTCATATATCCTCTCTTCCTTCAGACCAGAGCATTGATTTTTATTCAACGGATGAAGACTGGGAGCAGGTATCACCTTTTTGGTTAGCGTGATGTTTTTTGTTGCATCAGGAATGCATTCCACACTCTTTACTTTTATTCCCAAAGGAAAATTGATGGTAACTGTCTTCAAAGGAAGCATAGGCTTTCCTGGGGAGCGAAGGAAAGAATCTCCTTCAGCAATTTCTACATTTGTATAGCCCATTTTTTCCAAAAAAGATGGCTCGGAGAAATTGAAGGATAAGCTGAGCACTTCCTCCGCTTTTTTAACTTCATGAAAAATTTTAACTTCGCCACTTGTAACACTGCTCATCAAGAAAATTCCAATTATAAGCACTCCGATCAACTTTTTCATGGTATTACATATTTTCTCTATTTTTAAGCATTTGGATGAAATTTATTTAATACAATTAATTTTACCTTGTGGATTTGTATAAAGAAATAAATGCAATTCTAAGCCAGATTCCAAAAGGAAGAATTTCTACATACAAGGAGGTGGCAAAAGCTCTTGGAGATGAAAATATAGCCAGAGTTTTGCCAAATATGATCAAAAATTTCTCCAATGCCCATCGTGTTATACGTTCAAATGGAGATGTAAGGGGAAAAGAAAAATTTTTGGCTAGGGAAGGCATAGAGGTAAAAAAAGGAAAAATACATGTGAAAAATTATCTTTTTAAAGATTTCATCACATCTCATCCCCTAAAAAAATTGAGGGAGGAGCAGATTGAATTAAGGAAAAAAGTTTGCTTGGAAGATAAATTTGAGGAAATAAAAACAATTGCAGGCATGGATGTTGCATATGATGGCAAAGAAGGATATGGCGCGTATGTAGAGATGGATATGGATGGAAATGTGATTAAGGAAAAAGTGATAAGAAAGGAGATTACCTTTCCTTACATTCCTTCTTATCTCGCCTATCGTGAAATTCCCATCTTAAATGAATTGATAAAAAAAGAAAAGCCATCTGTAGCATTAATAGACGGAAATGGCATCCTTCATCCATATAAATTTGGCATAGCCTCCCATTTTGGTGTTTTGAATAACATTGCTTCCATAGGAATAGCAAAAAAATTATTATGCGGGGAGGTAAAAAATAGCTACATATATATTGGCGATGAGAAAGTAGGTATGACATATGCAAAAAATGCCAAGCCAATCTATATATCTCCAGGGCATAATATCTCGCTGGAAAGTGCTTCCATGCTAACTATGAAGTTATGTAAATATCGCATCCCAGAACCATTGAGAAAAGCCCACATCTCGGCAAATAGGGCAAAAGGATTTACCAGTATCTCCGAAAGTGAAAATTTTTAGAAAAAATTAAGCCC
>CAZHBO010000020.1:0-17940 GCA_964530745.1 uncultured Thermoplasmatales archaeon
CTTCATCATATGTTGTCCAGTTTACACAGCATGATTCCATGTTGTCGTACCAGTCTATTTCTGGCTGATAATCTATTTCCTTGTAGATTTGCAAGTGTGCGGTTATGTTATATTCTGTATTGTTGCCGTTATTAGTAACTTCTGCCCATACTTCTGTCGGGGCAGTGTTATGCCTTACCTCTGGATCTGGCTTCACCAATGCTGTTGCATCTATGTCGTGCTCTGGGAGAATATTTTTCATTACAACATGGTCAATTGCATGTGCACCCTCGCCCTCATTCATTCCATACCAGCTTCCATTAACGAAGAAACACAGCATAAATGTGTCTCCAAAGTCCAGTATGCTATTGAGTGCTGCTGAGATATCATATCTTGTCCAGTCTGCATCGTTGCTATAACTTCCAATGAAATCTACTTCAGGATGATCCCATCCTGTTGCCTCGTCCAGTACATTCCACATTACAGTATCTTGGTGTGCATCTGCTGCTGGATGATAGACGTAGACCTGCAGTGGATAGGTTGTATCAACACCCCTGTGGTCAAATGTAAATACCATATTCTTTGGCACTGTCAGAGGTGGTGTAAATAGGAAATCGCATACTCCTGGGAATCCGTAGCGGGATATATATCCTGTGAAGTTTGCACAGTGGGTTGGGTCAGCGCCTGGTAAATCAGAGCCTGGGGAACCCTGTTCCCACCATCCATCAATACCTGTCGCATTAGCTACTCCGTACCATATAACATACCAGACACCAGTCCATGCTAAGTCCCAGACTGTCCAATCCTTGAAATCCTTTATATATCCAGGAGGTGCAGATGTATCCCAGTCGTCAAATTCCTCTTTAAAGAGGTCTATGTAGACTATACTATTTCGTATATCATCAGTTGGTGTAGTGGGAATACCTCTATCCCTATCTTTTAGGTTAACGGTTTGTAATTCAAAGTTGTCAGAAGTACTTGCTGTTGTTGTCTTAGTAAAGATGTTCGCTGGTATACTTATCATCGTTATAGCTATCACTAGAGATACCAACACTTTTATTCCATTTTTTGCTTTTCGGTTCATGTTTTGCCTCCAAAACGTATATAGAAAAATGCCTATATAAAGGCTTCGGTGTTTTTAGATAAGAATCAGGTTAAAAAAGGGCAAGGAAAAAAATAGTTTGGTTAACTTGGGCATGATTTCCAGCATTATCATAGGCAATAGCTTTTATTTCATGTTTTGAGAGAGACACTTCATTCCATTCCCATTCATATGGCTTTTGTTCATCAATGCCTACTTTCTCCCCATCTCTGAAAAATTTTACATATGCAATGCCAGATGTTTTGTCCGCTGCCATCACTTCTATTTTTGTTTTTCCAACAACGACGGTATTTTTTGACAACGGGAGAATTTTTTTGTCCCCCACATATAAATAATTTTTCTCTGGCTTAGTAAAGGAAAGGTTAGGAGATGTGGAATCAATTTTAATAACAACATTTTTTTTCTTTTCTTTATTGCCAGCTACATCCTCTCCATAATATGAAAGGTTATGCAATCCATCTTTAGTTAGCAATAAAGGATTTGTATATACCTTCCATTTATTAAATTTGTAATGTATAGATGCTTCTGTAGCATCATGGACAGAGAGTTTTATTGTTGCTTTATCAACATACCAATTATTTTTTCCCAGGTTGCCATAAACTTCGCATATTGTTTCTGGGGGAGTATTGTCTATGGTAAAAATTCCCGAAATATCCATTCCTTCGTTATTGGAATTATCAACAGCAGTAATTTTTATCAAATACCCTCCATCCTTTATCGAGGTAGTATTCCATTCATATATTCCATTATTTTTAATGCCTTCAGCAATAATATTCCATTTTCCCCCGTTACCATACCATAAAGAAATGCTTCCATCAAGATTATCATTGTTATCCCTTGCTCTCCATGAGATTGATGTTACTCTTGATAAAACTTCCCCGCCTTTTGGATAAAATATCGAAACTTCTGGCGGGATAACATCTTCTTCACCATAGATAATGAAACTAAAATCAGAGATTTTTGAAAGAGAATGCCAAGAATTTCCTCCATCATGGGAAACCAATGCTTTTCCATTTTTATACCAATCTTTGCTGCCCCACCACCACCAGGTAGAATTGCTTTTGCAGACCAGAAAATATTTTTTTTGAGGAACGACATCTACATCCATACCAATGGAAATCCATGTGGAAATGGCATCTATGCTATTAACCTTTTTTGCAGAGATGGTGTTTCCCCCTACAAAACTAAAATTTTCATCATAAATTGCTACATATGCATCTGTTGCATTCTTCCATTTCGCTATTTTAAGAGACACGCCTTTTATTCTATCCGAGGCAGAAATAAAGGATTGGCATAACCATTTTTCCCCTCCAAAGTTCTCAACGCTCCTTTGGGCATGAACTTGATAAACCTCGGCTCTCCTCCCTTCCCAATGGGCAGATAGAATAGACAAATTTCCATCATATGAATCCTTAATTTGTGGGGTATAACTTTCAATCTGCCAGTCGTTTATGATATATGAAAAAATTTCCTCTGCTGAAATAGTTCCATCCAAATTTCCATTGCAGTCAGAAGCAATGCTTAATGCATTGATAAATGCCTCACTGAAATATCCACTGGTCTCATCCCCATGGCAGGATGTGATAATGACTCTCCCTTGCTTTTTGAGAAAGGGGATAGCGCTTCCACTGTGGCATGCATCCAATACGATGAGCATGCCCTTGCATGAAATGTTATTCAATCTTTTATTTAGCATCTCATATGAAATTTTTTCTCCAACGCTTATCCCGCCATTATATCCATGACCTGAGAAGTAAAATAGGATGGTGTCATCTCCTCCTGCATTATTTTTAAGCCAATTTAAGGCATCAAAAAGAGCATCGGAAGAATTTTGTTTTATAAGCATTACATGATTCTCTTCCCATCCTCCTTTTATTAAAGCCTTTTTCACTTCCTCCCCAAATTTATGATCCAAATTCTCATCTATACATACTGCCCAAAAATGTTGCCCTTTGCTATCAACACTTCCCCATGGAAGGGATAAAAAGAGGAAAAGAAAGAGATACGCAATTGCTCTCCTGCGCATTTATTAAATGTTCGCTGAGCTTCTTCCTGTCAATATAAAGAAAACAATGTCCATTGAATCAACTGCGGTATTCCCTTCTTTATCATATGCTATTACTGTCAATGTATGTGTGCCCATTAGCGGCTCATTGATAACCCATTGGTAAGGAGCATAAAGGGCAGTATATTTCAGCATTCCATCTATGTAAAATTCTACTTGTTTTAATGGATTTGCATTTCTTAAAGTCGGCTCCACTGCTATACTTCCAATGACAATGGTTGTTGGCAAATCAATTATTTTTCTGCCGAATACATACAATCCTCCATCACCTGGCATTGATGTTGAAATGCCAAGAGGCATTGCAATGGGCAATGGTTCGGACCAATCGCTTTGGGCGCCATGCTCATCTTCTGCCATTACTCGGATATAATAACTTCCCTGATAGCCCCATGTATGTTGAGCGCTTACCGTCTGCCCAGAATCATACAGTAATGTCCAAGTCGTTGTTCCATCGCCCCAATCAAAGCAATATCTAACTTTGTCTCCTTCAGGATCTGTCGCATAGGTTGTATAGGTGTAAGTATTCCATACATTTCCTATGGTAGGACCAGATGGTCGCTGAGGTGCATTAGGTGCCAGATTTCCTCCTGGAATGGTAGCGGATGTTGTATCAGAATCTGTTGCTCCATCATCATCTGTTACTATAAGCGTTACAGTATATGTTCCTCCAGTTGAGTAGGCATGGGTGACAATTTTTCCGCTTCCAGTGTACCCGTCACCAAAGTCCCATGTGTAGGAAACAATGGTTCCATCTGGGTCATAACTTCCAGAGCCATCAAAAACAATTGGCTGTCCTGCATTTCCTGAATAAGGACCTCCTGCATCTGCTATGGGATGCTGATTCGCGCCAATATAAGCATATGTTGCATCTGAATCTACAGCTCCATCATCATCTGTTACAGTTAGAGTGACAACATATGTTCCAGTAGAGGTATAGGCATGCGATGGAGTTGGTCCGGTTCCTGTATGACCATCACCAAAATTCCATGTGTAGGATACTATTGTTCCATCAGAATCATAACTATTACATCCATAAAAGCTGATGGGCACTCCTACATCTCCATAATAAGGACCATCTGCATCTGCCACAGGAGCCCAATTGTGCTCATAAATGTAAGCATAAGTTGAATCTGTATCTATCTCATATGCATCAGAGAGGACTGTAAGGGTAACGATGTATGTTCCAGCTGAGGAATATGAATGCGTGGTAATCTCTCCATATCCTTTATGCCCGTCACCGAAATTCCATGTATAATTGATAATTGTTCCAGTGGGATCATAACTTCCTGAGCCATCGAAAATGATTGTCTCTCCAGTCCATCCGGAATAGGGGCCACCTGCGTCTGCAATTGGAGAAAGTGTGGAATTTTCTGCCCCTTGTATAAAGCCTCCAATACCAGTCATAGAAAGCAAAGTGGCAATAACCGCAATCGGTATCGCCTTTAATATTACTCCCATAATTTCTTTTTTTTCGTCCATGTTCTTGCCTCATTTCTTTAATCTTTTTTCTCTATTTAAAGCTTCCGAAGTGGGTTAAAACTAGCATTTTTCAGAAATGTTATATTTGAATAGCTATTTCAGGCGTGTGAAAATTGAGTGGAAGAATTATCCTGTTGATATAATTATCTGTTTGATATGGAGTATTGCCATAATTCCAGCCGTTCTTCTAGACATAAAAGCATTGAGAATAGTGCTTGGATTGCCCTTTATACTTTTCATTCCTGGATATGTTTTAGTATTCGCTTTATTTCCAGGACGTGATATAGATTTAATTGAGAGAATAGCATTAAGCTTTGGTCTATCCATTGCAGTAGTGCCTTTAGTTGGTTTAGCCTTAAATTACACCCCATGGGGAATACGCCTGGAGCCGATTCTAACCAGCCTCATTGCTTTGGTTTTTATCCTATCCATCATAGGATGGTACAGGTGGCAAAGCTTGCCGATAATGCATCACCCACTAAAAAAAAGAAGATTTTTTATTTCCATTGATTTACATTTACCAAAAGGGGAGAGCAAGATGGAAAATGTTTTGACCATAGTCCTCATTATTTCCATTCTTATTTCCATTTCTTTGCTTATATATATTATTGTTACACCCCGCGTTGGGGAATCTTTCACCGAATTTTACATCCTTGGTCCAAATGGAAAGGCAGAAGGATATCCAACGAATCTTTCTGTAGGTGAAAATGGAACAGTTATCATAGGCATTGTTAATCATGAGCATGAAGTTATAAATTACACTGTTGAGATTTGGACTGTCAATTACTCATTCTATGCCAAATTTGATGGCAAAGATGACTACATCGATTGTGGTAAAAGCGATACGTTCAACCTCACAAAAGATATTACCATAGAAACTTTGGTGAAGCCGGAGGATACTCAACCATGGAATTTTTTGGGTAAAAGTGGTAGTTATATTTTGGAAATAAACAAGCAAAAAATTCGCTTTGGAATACAACAGCCTGATGCTGATGAAGCAAATGAAAATGGTTACGTTATTATTGCTGCTACAGGAAATTTCTCGGGATGGAATCATGTCGCCTGCACTTATAATGCAATGAATAGGGAAATGCATATTTATGTCAATGGATATGATATGGCAAATATTACCACAACAGGCGGAAATGGGACAATTTCTACATCTAGCTCCCCACTTTACATTGGGAAAGTATGGGAGAAACATTTCAAAGGTATAATTGATTATGTTAGAATATACAATATGTCCTTGAGCCCCTCAGAACTACAGCAAAATTACAATGAAAATGTTACCTTAAAAGGGTTGATAAGCGAATGGAAATTTAATGAGGGAGATGGAAATGTTGTTCATGATAAAATTGGAGGGAATAATGGAAGAATTCATGGCTCAATCTGGTATAATTCTGGAAATGTAACCAATATGTGGTTTATGAATAAAATAGAAGTTAGGTTAAATTCCACTTCAATAGATATCGAGGGAGAATGGAAGCCCCAATGGGAATATAATTATTCTTTTAATATAACAAAGAAAGGTCATTTTAAAATTGCCTTTCTCCTCTTTAAAAGCAAAACAGAAGATTTTGTTATAGGAAATGATTATGCAGGGGAGGCGGATAGGATATCGAGGGCTTACAGGGAATGTCATTTATGGGTTGTCACACATATTCCGCCTAAAGCAAACTTTACTTATTATCCCAGCAACCCCGCCACCAGAGACATCATAACCTACAGGGACTGCAGTTTAAGCATTGATGGAAAGATTATAAACTGGAGCTGGAATTTTGGAGATGGAAATGCAAGCTATGGAAAAAATGCTCTCATCTTCGACGGAATTGATGATTATATTGACTGCGGCAATGATAGCAGTTTGGATATTACCAACAATTGCACCATCGACTTCTGCTTTAATCCAAATGGCACCAGATCTACTTTAATTCATAAAGATGGAGTCTATGGCATTTATTTCTTGCCCTCCAAAAAAGCTCTCCGCTTGTATGATTATGCTCACGGAAGCTTTGTGGACAGCAATAACATTTTTGAAAAAAATGAATGGCATCATGTAACAATGGTGAAGAGTGGCAAACAAGTAAAATGGTATAAAAATGGTGTAATGACAAGCAAGGGAAAGTTAACAGATGAAGCATTTGCAATCTCAAATTCTTCACTTTATATCAGCTCACTCAACAATGCTTTCAACGGCGCCATGACCTATTTGAGAATTTATAATAGGGCTTTAAATGATACAGAGGTTGAGAACAATTATTATGGAAATATTACAACAAATGGCTTAATTAGCTGGTGGAAGTTTGATGAAGGACATGGAAAAATTGCTCATGATTGTATTGGAAAAAATGATGGGGCGATTCATGGAGCAACATGGAAAAATTATGCATGGCATGGTTATGCTGCTAAAGGCATTTATATCGTTACTTTGAAAGTAAAAGATAACAATGGAGCAGAGGATGATATAAGCAAGGCAATAAAGGTTACTTAGCCAGCAAACATTTTTAAGCATTACAAGATTACATTGACAGATGGGCATTGAAAGCATAGAATATGCAAGATTTATCTTTGGAATTTTTTTGATGATTTTACCTGGTTATCTGTGCAGCCTATTAATTTTTAAAAAGATGAATGTAGTGGAGAGAGTTGCTTTTGGATTTGGCTTTAGCCTTGTTATTTCCTCACTTATTGTAATGCTTTTTTCCCTCTTAATAAAAATAACTCCTTTCTTCCTTTTCCTTTTTTTTGGTATTTACATTGCCATCCCAATCCCATTTTTGGTTGCGAATAAAAAAAATTTTTCTTTTTCCCTTCCAAGCAAGAAGGGAATTATAAAAGCCATTATTTTGATTGGCATACTTATCTTTGTTTTCTATATGACATTTCTTCCTCACTCAGTAAATAAATACTATTTGCCCCTTCATGCAGATGAATGGGTTCACTGGGGCTATATACACGGGTTTATAAATTCTGGTCATATAAAATTCCCAAATCCTTTCACAGGTGGGAGTGAAGCAATACCTCCAGAAATTGGATTCCATGTTTTTCTTGCCTCCTTTAAATATATTTCTGGAGCAAGTTTGAAAACCATCTTTCTTTTAATGCCTTCCTTGCTGGCTATTTTCACTAGCCTAGCAGCATTTTGTTTGGGAGAGAGAAGCAAGATAAAATTTGGTTTAGAAGCATCTTTTCTTGCCGCGTTTATTCCAACGAATGTTCGCTTCCTTGGACCTTCCTTCCTTATCCCTTTATCCCTTGGTTTATTCCTGGCACTTTTTTCCCTCCTGCTTGCTGAAAGGAGAGGATATAAAAAATATGCCTTAATTTTTTTGCTAATTCTATTTACTGCACTTGCTCATCCTCCTTCCGCCGTAGCAATGGCAATAGTTCTTCTTTGTTATTCAATATTTTTGGCGATGGAAAAGAAATATAAAGAAGCAGGGTTCATTGCATTAGTTACTTTTATTCCATTTTTAGTTGCTTATTTTATCATTCCAACAACCTACTTCGAAATGGGGATAAATGCCATTTTTGGAGAAGAATATATCTCACGCTTGCCAAAGGTTATGCTCTCCCTCTCTTATCTTGGCAAGGTTACATGGGGATTATTCTTCCTTGCCTCATTTATTGCCATATACAAAGGAAAGGCTTTGCAACGAGGCATATTTTTGTCTGCTTTAGCATTTATTTCAATCATTTTTTTGTACGACAAATATAATTTTGGTCTTCCAATAATATATGATCGCTCTTTTTCCTACCTTTTTTTGTTTGTTACTGTTCTTGCTGGTTATGGTCTTGCAGGAATAAGGGAGTATGGAGAGAAAGGTATAAAATATGTGGGAATGAAATTGGAGAAATTTTTTGGTGAGAGAAAAGATTTAATAGCAAAGGGATTTGGAATTGCCATAGTCATTGCACTATGCCTTATAATTGCTTTCTATGCAATCCCTGTACATAAAGGAGAGCCATACTATAAGATCATAAATGAAAAGGAGTTTGAAAGATTTGAATGGATTAGGTGCAATATTGATGATTATAAAGACGAGTATCACTCTTTTGAAAAAGCAGCGATAGATCCAATTAAAGCATCTATTTTTTCAGCTGTTACAGGAATACATACCATATCCTCAACCTTCTGGCCAAAATATGGAGAAGGCATTTCAAAAGAAATGAATACATTCCTTGCAGGAAAGGGAAAGGACATTGATTTTTTAGAAAAGCATGATTTAAGCGTTATATATGGAGAATGTGAAAATAAAAACTTAGAAAAAATTTATAAAAATGTATACCTCTATTACGGCTTGCCACCCAGAGCAAATTTCACTTTTATTCCAGAGGAAGCAGAAGAAGGTGAAGCAGCTACCTTCATCAGCACTTCCACCACACCATATGGAGAAATAATAAATTGGAGTTGGAACCTTGGAGATGGAAATATTTCAAATGGAAAAATAGACGGACTGTATTTTAAAGAAGGTAATGCAAGAGCAAGGATGGAAATGAACAGGAGCTTTACCATAGAAATGTGGTTATGCCCTAATTTTTCATATGATGATGGAAAAACACATGAGTGGTTTTTATGGTATGGAGGAGGAACATACATCGATTGCTTCAAGCATTGGAATAATAGAGTATATTTTGTGGTTAAAGGTAAGGAATGGAGAGCTGCTTCATTGGTCATAAAATTTGATGCAAATACATGGCATCATTTCGTTGGTATGTATAATGGATGGAGTGGAAGCTTTACTATTTACTGGGACGGAAAAATTGTTAAGTTTACTACAGGAGGTGGAGTAATTTCTTCTGAAAAAGGCACAGCAATAATAGGGGGAAGGAATAATAGATGGTTTGATGGATGGATAAAAGAAGTTAGAATTTATGGAAGGGCATTAAATGATTCTGAGTTAATGGCAAATTATAATGGAAATGTAACAACTAAGGGGCTAATAGCATGGTGGAAATTTGATGAGGGCTTCGGTAACATTGCACATGACATCATTGGCAACAACAATGCAACAGTTTATGGAGCCATGTGGGTAAATTATGTTGAGCATGCATACAGCAAAGCGGGAGAATATAAAGTGACTTTGACTGTTATGAATGACAAAGGGCTCACTGATTCCATCTCAAAGAAAATTTTTGTTTCGTAACAAAATAAAACGCTAATGCAATTCCCACTGCAAAAATTGTAACCCAATAATTATCGGAGCGAATTGCATGAATCTGCCATTCATTCCAGCTTAAGGGAAACAAAAGTTTTATTCCTCCAGATGTATGCAAAAGGAAGAAGTCCAGAATGAAGTGTGTTGCTATTCCTACAGATAAAAACAAAAATGCCTCCCTTACCTTTGGAAAAAGAAATGCTATGCTTCCCGCAACCAGCAGGGAGCCAGCAGGCGTATGTAATGGAGCAAAAAAGGCATGAGTATTTATCTTCAATGCATTAAAAACAAGCTCTATTTTTACTAAATCTGGAATAAGAGAGCCAATGATAACCAAGGATACATCAATTTTTGCTGTCTTGCCAGTTATCCATCCTGCTATTGTATGTGTAAGCCAATCAGGCATTTTTCACCTCGAACATGAACTTCTTAAAATTAAATTTCCATTTTCGAAGGAAGAAATATAGGGCAAAGGGAATGGCTGGAAGGGAGCGGATAAATATTAAATCATATTTCCATCCCTTGCTTACGATAATTTTTTCAGCAGTCACATGCTCCTTTCCATCCAGTATGCCAGTGATTTCTAGAATGTCTCCCCTTGCTACACTCAAATTTTTTGCCTTTATGATCAAGGAAGTATAAGGTGGCTCGATGAGATTTATCTTTATGCTTTCATTGTCTGCTGAAATTACCTTTCCACCAAAAGTTACTTTGGTGTTGTTAAATTCCTCAAAATTTTTGAGTATGTATTCCATATCTGGATCCTTTTCATTATGCTCAATGCTGCTGTATAACATGAGGGCGAGAAGAAAGGAAAGGATAACTATTCCCCACTTCATTCACATCACTTTTGTGTAAGGTTTTATATTACCCCATGCAATTGCAGATGGACCAATAAAAACATTATTGCCGATGATTGCACCAACATTTATCGATGCATTTATGCCAGTCTGAACATTATCGCCAATAATAGCTCCCAATTTTCTTCTTCCTGTATCCACTTTTTTATCAAACCAGACAAAAATGTTTTTTTTGTCGAGACGTAAATTTGCTATCTTTGTTCCAGCCCCCAAATTGCAGTTTTGCCCAATGACGGAGTCGCCAACATAATTTTGATGTGGAATTTTTGTACCATCCATTATGATGGAATTTTTTATCTCACATGCATTTCCAATGTGACATTCGTTACCTATGGATGTATGAGGGCGGATATAACAATTTGGTCCTATCTTGCAGTTTTTTCCAATTATGACAGGACCTTCTATGTAAGAGCCAGGCAAAATAGTGCTTCCCTCCCCAACGATCACTTTTCCTTTTAAAATTGCTCCTTTTTCCACTTTTCCTTTAATTACACCTTCAATTTCTTCCAGAATTTTTTCATTGGCATCCAGCAAATTCCAAGGGTAAGAAACATCAATCCATTTTTTTAATTTTACACATTCCATCTGCTCTTCCTTCAAAAATAAGTTGATGGAGTCTGTGAGTTCATATTCTCCCCTCTTTGATTTTTTTGTTTTCTCTAGTGCATCAAAAATTTTTTTGTTGAAATGATAGACTCCCGCATTCACCATATTGCTTAATGGCTCTTCCATTTTCTCGTGAATTTTTTTCAATTTTTTGTTTTCAACTTCAACAATACCATATTCCTTAGCATTTTTCGTCTCGCATATTCCAATTTTTGTCCCTTTTTTTAAAATTTTTTTTATGTCCTCTACGCCAATAATGGTATCTCCAGAAATAACGATAAATTCATCATCAACAAATTTTTTTACCATGCCCAGAGCATGGGCAGTACCAAGTGGCTCTCCTTGATTAACATATTTTATATCAACACCCCATCTTCCTCCATCTCCAAAATAATTTCTAACAGCCTCACTTTTGTAACCGACAACAAAAATAAATTCCTTGCAACCCGCTTCCTTTGCATTCTCCATTGTCCATTCCATGATGGGCTTATTTGCCACTGTTACCATAACTTTTGGTCTTGTAAATGTCAACGGCCTTAACCTTTTTCCTTCCCCAGCAGCAAGGATTATACATTTCATTTTATGCACCTCTTTACAATATCAACAACTTTATCATACAAATTTTTAGCGTTTTCCTTCTCCCTTGCCTCCACTGTTATCCTTATCTTTGGCTCAGTCCCAGATGGACGTATTAGAAGCCAGGAATCATGCATGTCTAAACGTATGCCATCAATTTTGCTAATCCTTTCATATTCAAATTTTTGCAATTCTTCTTCAATCTTTTTCATGGCTTTTTCTATTTTTTTTCTTGTTGAAGCAATGGAAGAACGCATTGTATAATAGCTAGGAATTTTCTGTATTTCTTCCTCAATGTCTATCTCCTCCATCATTTTTATGATTTTTGCAACCGCATATATGCCGTCTGGACAATAAGAAAAGGATGGAAAAATCCAAGTTCCAGAGGGCTCTCCTCCAAAGTGACCTTTAATTTCCTTTAATTTTTGGGACACAAAAACGTCTCCCACCCTAGTATAAAAAATTTTTGCCTTTGGTAAATAATCATTGATGCATAAAGAGGTATTGATAGGAACAACTATTTTTTTAGCCCCAATGCTCTTTGCAAGGAAAGCAAGTAGTTTATCATTTGGAATTATGCCATCTCTGCCTATAACAACCAATCTATCTCCATCACAATCATGGGCAAAGGCAATGTCAATGGGTGCATACTTTGCTAATTTTTTTATTTCCAACAAATTTTTCTCTATTGGCTCCGGCTCATGAGCAGGAAAAAATCCATCTGGTTGTGCATTCAAGGAAATTACTTTGCATCCCATTTTTTGAAGAAGGTAGGGAGTTATTAAGGAAGTAGAGCCATTGGCACAGTCAACGGCAACAGTCATCTTTTTATTTGCCATCCCACAATCATTTAAAATTGCCTGTATATGCTCATTGATTGCCCCTTTGTATTTCCTAACGTGTTTTATTTCGTTCCATCTCGCCTTTTTCCCCTTTCCCAACATTTCTTCTATTTTCTTTGCTTCCCTTTCAGATATTCCTGAGCCATCGGGATTAAAAAATTTTATTCCATTATATTGACTAGGATTATGGGAAGCAGTTATCATCACACCGATATCAAAATTTTTTGCTGAATATGCTAGAGTAGGTGTCGTTGTTAAAGAAATATCTGTAACTTCTGCCCCTGCCGACAACAAGCCAGATATAATGGCATTTTTTATCATTTTGCTACTCGTCCTTGGATCATAACCGATAACAACTTTTTTGTAAAGGCAAGCGGTTGCTTCCCCAATTTTTAATGCCAGCTGGGGGGTTATTTCCTCATTCACAATTCCCCTTATTCCCGACGAACCAAATAACATGTTATCACTCAACCGTTACAGATTTTGCCAAGTTGCGAGGTTTATCTATGGAGCAGTTTCTGAGGTTTGCGACATGATAGGCGAGCAACTGAAGAATTACTGCAATTGGTATGCAAGAAAAAGGAAATGGAATGGATGGAAAATGCAAAATGAAGTCTGCATATTTCTCGCTTTCCTCATCACCTTCCTCAACAATCGCTATTACTGGGGAATTCCTTGCCTTTATCTCACCAATGTTGGATAAAGTTTTTTCATAAGTTTTATCTCTTGTTACTATAGCAACTACAGGAGTTTTCTCAGTTAGCAAAGCAAAGGGACCATGCTTTAGTTCCCCAGCAGCAAATCCCTCTGCATGAATATAAGAAATTTCCTTTAACTTCAATGCCCCTTCCAGAGATAACGGGTAGTTTATTCCCCTTCCAATAAAAAAAACTGTCTGCGAATCTTTAATTTTGGAGGCAATTTCTTTTATTTCATCATTTTTTTCCAATACACGGGTAACAACATGAGGAAGCATTTTAAGATTTGAGATATTTTCTTCTACTTTATCCAATTCCATCTTTTCCCTTACTATAGCTATCTTGAGAGCCAACAATAAAAGGATTATGATTTGGGAGGTAAATGTTTTTGTTGCTGCCACACCTATCTCTGGTCCAGAGTGAGTTAGTATAACATCATCTGCCAATCTTGCTGCTGTGCTTCCAACGCAATTTGTAATTACAATAGTTTTGCATCCAAATGCCTTTGCTTTTTTTATTGCAGCAAGTGTATCTGCTGTCTCACCAGATTGAGTTATTGCTATAACAATCTCACTTCCCCTCCCACCAAAGTAGCGATATTCAGATGCCAACTCTACAAAAACAGGTATTTTCGTTATTTCCTCAATAATATACTTTCCAACCATTGCAGCATAGAAAGAAGTGCCACATGCCACCATGGTGATGGAGTCAATATCTTCAAAATTTTCAATGCCCAATGTTATCCATGGCTCCATTTCGGATATTCTTCCTCTCATTGCCTGAGAAATGGAAACAGGCTGTTCATATATTTCCTTGAGCATGAAATGCGGAAAGCCAGATTTTTCTGCATCTTCAATATTCCATTCCACTATTCTCTCTTCCTTCATTACTTCATTTCCGTTTTCATCAAAAATTTTGATGGAATTTGGAGTGGCTACACACATTTCATTATCATCGAGGTAAATTACTCTATTTGTATATTTCAAAAATGCAGGAATATCGGAAGCAATAAAGTTTTCATTATCACCAACTCCAATAACCAATGGACTTTCTTTACGGATTCCAATTATTTTATTTGGCTCATCTTTGCATATAATGGCGAGGGCATAAGAGCCTTTGATTTTTTTTAATGCAAGCAGAGCGGCTTCTTCTATATTGCCTTTATACTCCTCTTCAATTAAATGGACTATTACTTCTGTGTCTGTCTCTGAGGAAAATTTGTGTCCTTTTTTTTTCAACTCTTCCTTCAATACTTTAAAATTTTCCACTATGCCGTTATGAACTACAGCAATTTTTTCATTGCAGTCAACATGAGGGTGAGCATTTTTTTTGCTTACACCACCATGAGTAGCCCATCTAGTATGTCCTAAGCCAGCGTTACCTTTTATTTTTGGAAGTGAATCCTCTAGATTTTTTATTTCACCTATTTCTTTAAAAATGGATAAATTTTTATTAAGTATTGCAATTCCAGCGGAATCATATCCCCTATATTCGAGCCTTTTCAAACAATCTACGATTACATTTTTTGCATTTCTATATCCAGTATAGCCCACTATACCACACATCACATCACTTTGCTTTCTGTAGGAATATCCTTATTTATTATTTTGAGAGAATCTATTATACAATTTTTTCCTATAATTTTTCCTTCCCCAACAACCACATTTCCACCTATTATACACCCATCTCCTATGAAGCATCCAAGGTCATCCATTTCATGAATTTCATTTTCTATATACATCATACTTTTCCCAACCAAAGTAAGGAAATGAGATGAAATTCTGCACCCTTTTCCCATAACAGAGTGAGAGATTTTTGAATGAGAATCAATAAAAACATCATCCATTATTACACTGTTCCTTAACTCGCTAAAAGGATGAACGGTTACATTATTCCCAATGCTTGTGGAAGGAAAAATGCAAACATTTGGACCTATCTCGCATCCCTCGCCAATAATAACTGGACCACTGATAAAACATCCTGAATGTATGATGCTATCCTTTCCAACAAAAACATTTCCTTTTATTATAACATTTTTTTCTATTTTGCCTGCAGTGGATGGAGAGATATTCTGCATTACTCTGCCATTTATGGATAATAAATCCCATGGGTATAAAATGTCCATCCATTTACCTTTACCTTTTATCGCTTTTATTTCCTCTCCTTTCTTAATAAAAACATCTATTGCTGTTGTAAGGTCATTTTTTCCGTTATAGAGGCATTCTTCTATTGATTTAAAAATGTTTGGCTGTAGTTTGTAAATGCCCGTCGATATTATACTTTCTTCCGCTTTTTCAGGCTTTTCCAGGATGCCCTTCACCAAACCATCTTCGATTTTCACAACGCCATATTTTGATGGATTTGAAGAATATTCCACCAATAATGCCATTTCAGACTCATCTTTACATAGCAAAGATATGCTCTCTGCATCTATTATATTGTCCCCAGGCAAAACAAGGAATTCTTCATCAATAAAAGGTTTTGCTTGGAATAATGCATGTGCTGTTCCAAGTTGCTTTTCCTGTACAGCATATTCTATGGACACATCAAATTTTTTTCCGTCCTTGAAATAGTCCATTATGCTTTCTTTTTTGTAACCAACGACTAAAATTATCTCATGTATTCCATTTTTTTTAACCGCATTGATGACATATTCCAATATTGGTTTATTTGCAACAGGCATCATAACTTTTGGTATGCTTTCTGTAAAAGGCTTTAATCTTTTTCCTTCCCCTGCAGCAAGAATCACTGCTTTTCTCATTGTAATGCAATCCTGCAATACTATTTTTATTTTTTGACGTTTGATGTAGCATAATTTTATTCCTACAGATACATCATTACTTTATGTTGACGTATAGTTTCTCCTTAAAACATTTTTTATATAAACCTAATTGAAAATTTTTTTATATAAATTTTTTATGTATTATTTACCCGGGAGGACATGGCTCCTAGGGGAGGCAAAAATATGAAAAGGAGCAAAAATAAAATAGGAAAAAGAGAAGGGTACCTTGGAAAGAGGAGTATAGTTTTGGCAGTAGCAATAGCAATGGTGGCAAGTGCAACATTCGCAATTTTTACAACGATGCCAGTAAATGCAAGCCCAGGAACAACTTCTACAATAGAGGTGAGTCAGCCAGTACAGATAACCAATAGTAGCTATTATGAAAGAGGAGAAAGTGTAATAAAAGATAGCTATGGGAAATACTGGCTATTTTGGGGGAGGTCTGAAGACTTTACTGGGAATTATGGAACAGGAAACCCAGACAATTACCACTACGTAATTTATTACAAAGTAGCTACTACTGTAGATGGCTTGGCTACTGCAACTGCACAAGCGGTTCCAAACATGCCTTCCAGTAGCGATTTGGATGAAATTTATCAGGGACAAACTGCAGCTTGCGAATTTGATGGGAAAATATATGTTTTTGCTACTGATGAAGGGAGCGGCAGTCCTTACGAAGGGCATATTGTATATTGGTATACCTCCGATAATGGAACAACATGGTCAGCAGAACAAGATACTGGATTTACAGGGGTTCATTTAGATGTTTTAACTCATGGTGGGAAAATATGGCTTTCGTGGAATGCTGGTAGTACTACAAATGTAGCTTCATATGATGGCACTTCTTGGTCATCAGCCTATTCGATACAAGGTTGTACAGTTAGCGGACCAATAACAAGGTTATATGAGGATTCAAATGGAGACATGATTTTGTACTTTACAAACGGATGGGGTATTACACCAGATAGATATTATTTCTATGTTTATAACGATGGAACATCAAGCTGGCCTACAACACCATCTGCAACCGTCCAAATTACAGAGCCAGCAGGAGTCCATGATTGTGACCCATTGTTAGCTCAAGTAAATGGAACTGGAGATTATATTTTCATATGGGCTCCATGGAATGATACCGCATCAAAGCAATGGATGAACTATAGAACTGCTTCAACATTAACCGGATTGAACACCACAACAACAAAATGGTTTACCTATGGTGGATACGTTGGAACGCCAATGGTAGACATGTGGCCTCGTGCTTTGATAGATGGGAGTGATGTTTATATTTTCTATAATACGGAAAGAGTATTTGGAGACGAAACAACAAGAGGAACTGGAAATATAGCAATGTTGAAGTGGGATTGGAATCCAAGCCATGATCATTTTGATTATATCCAGCCAGCGATTGATGAAGCGACAGGAACAACAATTAATGTTGCAGCGGGCACATATACAGAGCAACTGACGATAAATAAAAGCATTGATTTAGTTGGTCAACCCGGGGCTAAAATAGTTGCTCCAAATAATGCAAGCAGGAATACCTATAAGATACAGGAAAGTAGCCACACATTTGATCCAATTGTATTTGCATATGGTGGAACATATAGTGCAGGAAACAATACAGTATGGGGAAGTGGAATTATACATGTAAATATATCTGGATTTGAAATAGATGGAAACAATGATGGAGTAGGAGATGTATATGCTGGCATATTTCTGAGAAATGTAGAAGGGAGGATATATAACAATTATGTACACAATATGCATGTTTCATCTGGCAATCCACAGACTA
>CAZHBO010000021.1:0-17879 GCA_964530745.1 uncultured Thermoplasmatales archaeon
CTAACAATTTTAGAAATCCTAGTAAAAAATTTTTTCTTAATACTCTCATCATGCAACGAGAAGCGTGCGAAGACACAATATTTTTTGAAATCTATAACTTTTTCATACCTCCCAATGGGATTGAATCGGTTACACTAGTTAAAATCAGACTATGGTAGTATCAAATAGTAGGTATACTCGTGTTAAGGGGTAGTTACTTATGTATTAGATGACTTCCATCGCAGGTTTTTTTGGCGAGGAAAAATCCTTCTCTGCATGTCGCAAATGAAATGTTATATTGTTTGCAAGCATCTCTCACCTTTTCAAGCAATTCTTTTCTTTTCTGCAACGGTAAATAATAAGTGTTTCCTATTCTCTCAAAATGCATTTTTTTCATTGTCTCTGGAATTAATTTATTAAGTCTATGAATGGCATCTATCCTCGGTTTTATGGTAGAAGAGACAACGTGGCTGCAATAAGGTGCAACTTCTTTTACAACTTTTTCAATTTCTTTGTCATTCACCCCTGGTATGATGGGGTCAAGACGTACAGAACATGGAATTCCGCTTTCCGACAACTTTTGGATGGCATTAATTCTTTTCTCTGCAGAAGGTGCATTTGGCTCAATTTTCTCCATTTTTTCATTATCGAGATAGGTAATGCTCATGCTTACAGATGCTTTCATAGAGGAAATTATATCTATGTCTCTTGTAACCAAATCTGATTTTGTTACTATTAAAACAGGAATTTCCCTTTCTTTAAAAATTTTAAGAGCTTTTCTTGTAACCCTTTCCTTTTTTTCCTCCGGCGTATACGGGTCAGAGCTGTTTGCCATGCTTATATATGATGCCCTTAGCTCTTCCCTTCTCACTTCCTTTCTTAGCCTTCTTATAACATCTTTTTTCACCCTGGCATGAAAAGCATCGGGGATGTAGGATGTAATATAACAATATACACATCTATGAGAGCAGCCTGTATAAGGGCTAAATGAATATTTTTTAGGGCATGTGCATAATTTGCTACTCCATGGGTCAAATGGTGAAATAAGCACAAAATGAAATAGCATACTCCCTTAATTTTTTGTCGTATGCAAAAAACCTTTTATCCCATTTTCATTTACCCATTGTGATAAAATGAAGATATTAGTAACAGATCCGATAGCAGAAGAGGCAATGGATTTGCTGAAAAAAAAGCACGAAGTGGTTTTTAAAGATATTACTGGCGAAGATTTAATCAAAGAAATTCCTCCCTATCATGCTTTGATGGTGAGGAGTGGAACAAAAGTTACAAGGGAAGTGATTGAAAATGCAGAGAATTTGATTGTGATAGGGAGGGCAGGAATAGGCGTTGATAATATTGATTTAGATGCTGCCACAGAGAAAAAAATAAAAGTTGTGAATTCCCCTACAGGAGCCACAATTTCTGTAGCAGAGCTTACAATAGGGCATATGATTTCTTTAGCGAGGCATTTACCAAAGGCAGACAGAACAATAAAGAATGGGGAATGGGCAAAAAAGAAATTGAAAGGCATAGAATTATGCAAAAAAACACTCGGCCTTGTAGGATGCGGCAACATTGGCAGGATGGTTGCAAAATATGCAAAAGCATTTGGCATGAATGTTATTGGATATGACCCATTCATTTCGAAAGAAGATATGGAGAAAGATGGAATAGAAAAAATCGATGATTTGGGCATACTAATGGAAAAAGCAGATTTCATATCCCTTCACATTCCCCACATACCCCAGACACACCACATTATAGATAAAAAAATGATAGCAAAAATGAAACCATCAGCATATCTCATAAATTGTGCTCGAGGGGGAACAGTAGATGAAAAAGCTTTGTATGAGGCATTGGTGCAAGGAAAAATTGCAGGTGCAGCTTTAGACGTATATGAAAATGAGCCACCTGGGAAAATTCCATTAGTAAGCTTAGAAAATGTTGTTTGCACCCCACATCTGGGGGCATCTACGAAGGAAGGGCAAATAAGGGCAGGGACAATATGTGCCGAACAAATTTTAAAAGTTTTGGACGGAGAGGAACCAGATTTTTGGGTGAATAAAAATAAATAAAATGCCGCTATAATATTCGGTGAGATTTGAAGTCATTGCAAGAGATGCAACTGCACGCATTGGATTGATTGAGATAGAGGGAAAAAAAGAGGAGACTCCATGCATGTTATGGTATTCTTCAGAACGCATCTCAACACCACCTTTTGCCTCTCTCTTTCTTTCCGAAGAAAAGGCAATTTCCAGTTCTGGAAGCATTTTTGTTCCAAGAAAAAAAAAGATACTTTCAATTCCCACTTCATTTGTTTACCCCTATACTTTGCCTGACGAACTCCACGAAATTTCTGGAGAATGGAATAAGGAGAAAGCATCTTTCTTTCAAATTGTTGATGCTAAGGCAATAAATAAGATAACCCTTGATTCTTCAATATACGTTCTTGCCAATGCAAGAGAGATATTTTCAAAGCCAAGAGAGTTTGTACGCTCCATAATAAACATAAGAAAAAAAATTGGATACCAAAAGGCTTTATACGCTCCCGGATTGGCAGAGCCTTCCAATATTGCCATACTTTCATATCTAACTATCGATATCTTTGATTCCATATCTTTAATAAAAAAAGCTAGGAAAAGAATTTTTCTTTTTCCAGAGGGAGAATATAATTTTGATGAGAAAACGTGTCATTGTCCAGCATGCATAGAAAGAAAAGATTTTGAAAGAGTTCTTTTCCATAATTATTATGCTTTACATGATGAGCTTCAAAAAGTAAAGAATGTAATTAGAGAGAAAAAGCTAAGGGAGTTTGTTGAAAAAAGAGTTTGCAATATGCCTCACCTTCATTCTATTTTAACCATTTTAGACAATGAATATTATGCATTCCAAGAAAAAAAATATGCTGTTGCAGGAAAAAAAATCAATGTTTCATGCCACTCATTAAAAAGACCTGATGTAGAGAGATTTCGAAAGAGAGTACAGGAAAGGTATAAAAAGCCAGAATCTGCCCGCATACTTCTCCTTCTTCCATGCTCTGCAAAAAAGCCATATTCCTTTTCAAAGTCCCATATGCTTTTTCGCAAAGTAATTAAAGCATGCAAAAATCCTTATATAATACATGAGGTGATTGTTACCTCTCCTCTAGGCATTGTTCCGAGAGAGCTGGAAATGTTCTACCCAGCAGCTCATTACGATATTTCTGTTACAGGACATTGGAGCAATGACGAAAAAGAGATGGTAAAAAAATGCCTTTTTTCTTTTCTTAATAAAAACAAATATGATTTAATAATAAATCATCTCCCGCCAGAAATAACTGAATTCATTGAGATAGGGGAAAAAACATGCGTTGATCGTCCAACCTCTTCTCCTTCCCTTTCTATGCTATCCAAAAAATTGGGAGGAGTTAAAGGAGACATTGTTCGTTCCTCTCAAAGAAAATATGAAAATGCTTTTTCCATGCTATCTTATCAATTTGGAGAAAAGGAAGCATATGCAATTATGAAAGGATGCAAGATTAAAGGAAGGTATCCTTATTACAAAATTTTTTATGGAGAAAAGCAAGTGGCAATGATCAGCGAAAGGGGATTATTCTCACTAACGATGGAAGGGGCAAAGCGGCTTGCTTCTGCAAATAGTTATATTGTAAAAATAGATGATTTCGTTCCCCGTGGAACCGTATTTGCAGTAGGGATAAACCAAGCAGATGAAAAAATAAGGGTGGGAGATGAAGTCGTTGTATGCCATGAGGACGATATAAGGGGTGTAGGCGTCGCCATGATGGATGGAGAGGAAATGGTGAAAAGTAATAAAGGAAAAGCGGTGAAGATAAGACATTACAAGAGTTAGTATCCAACCATTTTTATTTTTATGTCATCATTTAAATCAATAATGGTATATTCTCCTTTTTTTCCGACACTGCAATTTACAACAACTGTATCATCAAATTCTTCGTATCCATAATTTTCATGAACATGCCCACATATGACTAAGGATGGTTTCTTTTCTTTAATTGCTTCCTTTATCCACTTGCTGCCTATATGCATTCCCAGCATCATTTTATCCATCATTCCTTTCGGAGGAACATGAGTAACCAAAATATCTATGGCAGCACCTTCAAAAGGCAACCATTTTTTCTCTTCCATGCAATACATTTTCTCAAGGAACGGATGTGCTCCTCCGGCACCTACAAAAGATAAATCATTGATTATAACTCTTTTCCCATCAATGGAAATTGCATGTTTTTCTATCAAATTTTTGGTAATTTCACCATCCATGTTTCCATGAATTGCAAGTGTAGGGACATCAATCTCCTCTAAAAATTCTGAAAGATAAAAAGATGAATTTATATCCCCGGCTAAAACAACGATATCAGGAGAATTTTTTTTCACTCCATTGAGGAAATTTTTGTATCTTTCTTCTTTCCCGTGAAAGTCTGCAGCACATTGAATGCGCATCATTCCTTCTCTTTATACTTCCAGTTTATTGCTCTGTTTAATTTCACATATAAATCTGCTCCTCTCTTGAGAACTTTTTGTTCCTCAAGAACGTCCAGTGCTTCCATTGCAAGCGTGTCAAGTATTGTCCTAATCGCTTTTTTGTTTGACTCAACTATGTTGCTAATTTCTTTTATAATGGAACCGATATCTTCCCCTTCTATTTTTATTTCTATCTTTACCATACTCGCCCTCATTTCTTTTTCAAACTCTTCTCCAATGTTTCCAGTAGATCTTCGATGTCCGTCTCGCTCAGTATCTCTTCCCTCTGCTCCATTCTTATTTCTGAGAGGCGCAAGCGTATTGCCTCCTTACATAATTCTGCAACGCTTGTATAACCCAATCCAGGATTTTTCTTTATTAATTCTTCTATCTCCTCATGGAGTTCCTTTGGTATTGATATAGTGCTATATTTCGGCATGTTCTCCCCCTTTACATGGCGTATCCCATATATGTATTTTACCTTTCCACGATATTCCTCTGATTTAAGATTTCTGGAGCATATCCCCATTCTTTGAATCCAATTTTCCATAAGGTTTCCACTTTTTCCTTCACATTTTCATCAATAACATATGTTGATGGCTCATAATTTGATTGTGATTGAATATATTTCTTAAATACCTCTTTCGATTCTTGAAAGCCAGGAAGGCTCAATTCATCATAAATTCTTTCCAATTCTTCCAATGGATTTTTTATGAAGTCCTCATATCTTACCTCTGCTAAATTTCCTTTTGGAATGAGCTTCTTTTCCTCAAAAAATTTTTTCAACATTTGGGGATAAAATTCCAAAATACAATCTTCCATTTCTTCTTTGGTTATTTCCTGCAGAGTATAGATGGCAATCACTTTTTCATAAAGTTTTAGTGTGGAGAGATAGACCTCATAAGGATTTCTATAAATATGTATAAACTTTGCATTTGGGAAAATTTCCAGAAGCAATTTAATTCTTCCAGTATTTGGTGGATTTTTCAACACCAATTGCCTCCCGCCCCATTTGAGCGTTGTTTTTTTGATTAGGTACAAGTAAGTCTCTTTCCATTTCTTTATTATACCTTCTGGAACGTCTTCAAATAAAACAAATTTTTTGTAATATTCCCTCATTCTTTTTGGGAAATACCATCCATGATAGAAAGAATATGGAGATAAATTTGCTATTGCATATTCTTCCTCATAAGGAAAATCCGGAGCCATTGCAACATTATCCATCGGTCTTGTTTTTGGCAAGTGCTTTCCCATAATCGGTTTAAAAATTTTTTCACCTCCCAAAAAAACTCCTGGAACCATTGTCTGAAAAGTTGATACATAACCCAGATTTTTATCATGCCCCATAATATTATGCAAGTATGTTGTGCCACTCCTCCAATGACCGATAATAAAAATCGGGTCTTTTCTTATCTCCGTTTTCATCACTTTTTTCTCAAAATGTTTCTTTTCGAAAATTCTTAGTGGGAGAGTAAAGAATGTCATAAAAATTATATATAATGCCCTCGGGAGATACTTAGCATGTATTCCATTTTTTTTGATAAGGTGAATAAAATTGGCGAGAGAGCCCCCAGCCAATGGCTGTTTCGTCAATACCATATGTTCTTTCTTTTTCATCCAATTTGGAAAGAATGAGTATTTATAATCCTTCCTGCCTTATTATGCCAACCTTTCTTTACCCTCATCATCCATATAATCATCAAGAGATGTTTGATATTTCAAATTAGCTATGAAATCAATTATTTTATTTTTAATAAACATATCCTTTTTATCTTCGCTATCCCATCCCATAGGAGAGTATACACACCTAGCACATAAATTTTTCTTAATTTTTTGATTAAAGTCCATCCATACGGAATTCCTGATAATCAAACCATATGCCTGATTTATGTAAATATCCTCTCTCCGCCTCCAACAACTCCTTATGCATTTCTTCCTCTTCTGCAATTTCTTCAAAAAGTTTTTTGATTCTTGGATCTCTTGCTTTATCTGCCGCATTTTTAAAATATTCATAAGCCCTCTCCTCAAATTTTATTGCATGGTCCAAAGATGCATATTCTCCAGACCTCGTAGAAAAATCTATTTTTTCAAATATATCTAAATGCTTACCTTCTCCTTCCTCGATTTCCCCAAAAATTTTTTTTGCTATTTCCCTAAATTTTTCTAAGTGCCTTGTTTCATCCTCTGCAAGTTTTTCAAACATTTTTTTTCCATATTCATTTTTGCAGGATTCAGCTGCTTTTTTGTAATATTTATATCCATCCTTCTCAAGCTGCAAAGCTATTTTTATTTCTTCCATTCTATTCCTCCTTAATTTTTTCCAATATTATGGCAGGGCACATCCTTTTTATTCCTTCAATTCTCCCAACTCTTTTTGCTAGAATTTCAGAAAGTTCTTTTCCATCTCTTGCCCATATCTCTGCCATAATCATGTGATCTCCTGTAGAAATATAAACACTCCTCGCTTCTTTAATTTTTGCCACTTCATTAGCTATGGAAAGCAACTTAGTTGGCTCAACATCTAAACCAAGTATCGTCATACTATTGTAACCAACTTTCTTTGGATCAATGAGAGCAACATATTTTTTTATTACCCCATTTTTTTCCAATGTCTCCACTCTTTTCCTTATAGCTCCCTCGCTTAATCCAATTTCCTTTGCAATTTTTGTATAAGGAATTCTTGCATTTTTTGTCAGCATTTTCAATATTTTTTTATCCTTTTCGTCAATCATACCAATCCTTACGAAATTCGTAAATAAAATATATGTATTCGAACTATATATTATTTTTGGTATTGTCTGATTTTTATAAGTGAATAATTTTATCGTAAAAAATATAACGAAATTCGAACAAAAAATTTATATATTCGTAATACATACTAATATTGGTGATAAAATGGAAGAAAATAAAATACCTCTAATAGGGGAAAAATTTCCTGAAATAGAGGTACAAACAACAAAAGGGAAAATAAAACTACCAAATGACTATAATGGCAAGTGGTTCATTTTATTCAGTCATCCTGCTGACTTTACACCAGTATGCACAACGGAATTTGTAGCTTTTCAAAAAAGATATGATGAATTTAAGAGCATGAATTGTGAGCTAATTGGTTTGAGCATTGACCAAGTATTTGCACATCTTAAGTGGGAGGAATGGATTAAGGAGAAAGTTGGAGTTGAGATAAAATTTCCAATAATTGCGGATAATGCAGGAATTGTTGCCTCCATGCTGGGAATGAGACATCAACAGGCGGAAGGGACTCAGACTGTAAGGGCTGTTTTTATCATAGATCCAAAGGGAATTGTAAGGGCAATACTTTACTACCCAATGGAATTGGGGAGGAACATGGATGAAATATTAAGAATGGTTAAAGGTTTGCAGATTGCAGATAAAGGTTATGCAATTCCAGCAAACTGGCCAAACAACGAAATTATAGGAGACCATATCATAATCCCTCCTGCAAGCACAGTGGACATGATAAACAAAAGAAAGGAGCAGGAGGAGAGAGGAGAAATAGAATGCCTCGACTGGTGGCTGTGTCATAAAAAAATGGAGGAATAAAATGCTGAGCCAGAGAATGTTGGAGGAATTGAATAAACAGGTTAATGCGGAGCTTTACTCTGCCTATCTCTATCTTTCAATGGCTGCATACTTTGAATCAATAAATCTAAAAGGATTTGCAAACTGGATGAGGGTCCAGGCACAGGAAGAATTGACTCATGCAATGAGATTTTTTGATTACATAAATGAGAGAGGCGGCGTAGTTAAGCTAGCAGCAATAGAACAGCCTCCGACAGAGTGGAAATCACCTCTGGATGTATTTGAAGCAACTTACAAGCATGAAGTAAAGGTTACAGGCATGATAAACAGCCTTGTCAATCTTGCCATGAAAGAAAAAGATCATGCCACCTATAACATGCTTCAGTGGTTTGTTGCAGAGCAGGTTGAAGAAGAAGCGAGTGCTGATGAAATCAGACAGCAACTCAAACTCATTGGTAAAGATGGAAGGGGCATATTGATGCTTGACAGGGAATTGGGGCAGAGGGTATTTACCCCTCCAGTAAAGGAAGGTGAATGAATGCTGTCCAAAATCCTGTAATCATGGAAAAAGAGCATGGTGTAAGATGGAAGAGATTATTGTTGATGTAAGGATGAGAGAGGAATTTGTCAAAGAGCACATAAAAGGAGCAATAAACATACCCTTGTATGATATTGATTTCTATGTTGATTTTCTAAGGAATAAAAAAATAAATTTTTGTTGCGATACAGGTAGAAGGGCTAAAATGGCTAAAGAGATGCTAGCAAGTAAGGGAATTGAATCACATGCAATGATGCCAGAAGAAATGGCGAAATATGAAAAGGAAGGAAAGGATATCATTTGTGCCGTCAATTATGTAGTAGTAAGGAAGGGCATGGAAGAAAATTTTGAAAAAAGCGTTGAAGAACTTTGCAAAGCAACAGATGAAATGCTTGGCTTTTTAGGCGGAAAATTGTTGAGAGTTAGTGGCATATCTGCGATAGGAAGCAGTTTGCCAGGAGATTTGAAGGACGAAGAAATAAAACCCAAAAAATACATCATGCTAACTTACTGGGAAAGCAAGGAGGTTTCAAAAATAATAGCAGGCTAAAGAAAAAAGGAGAAGTTATAGTTCCTAAGAGATGCTATTACGCACCTGCTGAAAGGAAGTAATTTAAATGTCTTAAAGCATACTGAGATGATAAAAATGGGCAAGCTTAAAGTGGAGAAGTTCATGGAAGAAAGGGAGAGGCTTAATGAAATAGTTATGAAATATGGAGGCATTGAAATCAAAAGGTTTTATAGTTTGGATTCTCAGGTATATCGTAATGGAGCCATACCAAAAAAAATGAAGGAGTTGATGGGTCTAGTAGCCTCTTTAGTGCTGAGGTGTAATGATTGTATAATGTATCATCTCAATCAATGTTATGAAGAAGGAGTAAGTAATGAGGAATTAAAAGAAGCGCTTTCCATAGCTCTTATAATTGGTGGTTCCATCACAATTCCTCACCTACGCAGAGCCCTAGATGCATGGGATGAGTTGAAAAATAATGACGGTAAATGAAATAAAGAGAATTCATTTTTCTTTGCAGGAAGATATACAGAAAAGGCTGGAAGATTTTAGGCTTAAAAAAAATGATGAAGAAATTTTTGCAGAAATGATTTTTTGTTTATTAACGCCTCAATCAAAAGCAAAGTTATGCTGGCATGCTGTAGAAAATTTGCTGAAAAAAGATTTATTGTTGAAGGGCGATAATAAGCAAATTGTTGAAGAATTAAAAGGAGTTAGATTTAAATACAAGAAGGGAGGATATATAATGGAGGCTAGGAAATTTTTTATGAAAAATGATAGTATAAAGCAAAGGCTTGAAAAATTTAGAGATGCTGGGGAAGCGAGAGAATGGCTGGTTAATAATGTAAAGGGTATGGGGTATAAAGAAGCGAGCCATTTTTTGAGGAACATTGGATTGGGAGAAAATCTTGCAATATTGGACAGGCATATATTAAAAAATTTGAATTTGCTGGGAGTAATACAAAAAATTCCTGATAGTTTATCAAAGAAAAAATATATGGAAATAGAAAAGAAAATGAAAAAATTTGCAGAAGAAATAGGGATAAAAATGAGTCATTTGGACTTGGTGCTATGGTATAAAGAGACGGGTGAGATTTTTAAATAAATCACAAAAACATATATAGCAACCCTAGTTTTTTTTTCATGAAAAGGCGTGACATCCAAAAACTGCTTAAGGAAGCAGAAGCAGAGGAAGGAGACTTAATAGAAATCAGAAAAGGAAATGAAATATATAAAGGAATTTTAATGCCCCACCATTCATTCAGCAGTGAAGATGTCATTATCATAAAACTGGAAAATGGATACAATATTGGTATAAAAATTGATGATGAATGCGAAATTCATTTAATAAAAAAAAGAAAGGAAAAAGAAAAGAGAAAGAAAAAAATTTCATTTAATAAAAAAAAGCCTATCGTTTCTTTAATCGGTACGGGAGGAACAATTGCATCCTACGTTGATTATCTTACCGGAGCTGTCCATCCCGCGACCTCTGCAGAGGAACTTGCTCTTTCCGTTCCAGAAATTTTTGATATTTGTAATGTAAAAGCCAAAATTTTATTCCAGACTTTCAGTGAAAATATTACTCCCGAGCATTGGAAGGCAATGGCGAAGGAAGTTGCAGAGGAATTAAATAAAGATGCAGAAGGAGTTATCATTTCCCACGGCACAGATACTTTAGCGTACACCTCCGCTGCTCTATCTTTTATGTTGAAAAATTTGTCTGGGGCTGTTGTTTTAGTTGGCTCTCAGCGCTCTTCCGACAGACCTAGTAGCGATTCCTTCCACAATTTGCTTGGAGCAGCGAGGGTGGCTATAAGCGACATTGGAGAGGTAGTTGTTGTTATGCACAGCAACATCTCTCCTCCATTATGCACAATCCATAGAGGAACAAAGGTAAGAAAAATGCATTCATCGCGGAGGGATGCTTTCCAGACAATCAATGAAAACCCAATAGGATTTGTTGATAAAGGATTAAAAATCATAGGAAAGTACAGGAAGAAAACAGACGGAATGACGGAGGCTGATGTTTCTATTGACTCAAATGTTTCCTTGGTTTACCATCACCCTGCCCTCACACCAGATGATTTTATGAGCATTGTGGAAGGAAAAAATGGCGTAGTCATTGCTGGAACAGGATTAGGGCATGTTAATGAAAAGCTGATTCCTTGCATTGAGGAATTAACATCACGGGGCATACCTGTTGTGATGACAACCCAATGTTTGTGGGGAAGAGTAAATCTAAATGTTTATTCTACAGGAAGGAAGTTGAAAAAGGCAGGAGTAATTTCTGGAGGAGATATGCTTCCGGAGACAGCATTGGTAAAATTAATGTGGGCACTGGGGCATGATGATGCTATAGCAATAATGAAAAAAAACATTGCTGGAGAAATGACGGAGAGAAGTGTCTACAATGCCTATCAAAAAAATTATATTCCATGATGCATTAGCGGGTTGAGAAAATGAAAGGAAAAATGCTGTTACTTGGCTTTATAATACTTCTCCTGCCGATTGCAAATGCGCAACTGGAGAAGCCAAATTGGAGCACAGGTGATTATTGGAATTATAGCGGAACTTATGCAGGGACTGCAACCATTGATTTGGGAAATGAGAGCTCGCTTACAACAACCATAGATGCTGCAGTTACTATGGAAATGAAAGTAAAGGATGTTGAAATTAAGGAGATTGATGGGAAATACATAGGCTGCTATCTTATGAAAATGACTGGTAGGATAAAAGGAACTTATAAGTATGAATTTGGAGATAAAAAAATAGAAGGGGATTTTGATGTTCATGCCTCCGGAAATGTATATTTTTCCACACAAAATTTATCTGTCGTTGAGTCAGATGTTACCACAAATATCTCCATTACTCCTTCTTTACCAGGAACGGTCCCACCTGTTTTACAGACTACCACAACCTACAATCCGCCTTTAGATTTCATGAATTTTCCTGTTGAAGTAAATGAAAAATGGACTGCAAGTTCTATGCTCACAACAACTATGGGCGGACAATCGAGTTCTGATACACTCACATTCTCCTTTAAATGCACAGATAGAATTCCAGAGCAAGGAGGACACAAATATGTCATCCAGGCAGATTATGTGCCATTCATTGGAGATTTAATACCCTTAAATAACACTCTCATCTTCTGGTCTGAAAGCAAAGGAATGATTGAATCAATTAGAGATAGAGGGGGTGGATCGCAAACATTGCAAATAGCCGTTACAGATTGGAAATATGAAGAAAAAGAGAATTTGCCTCCAACTGCATCATTTTCATTCTCGCCTCTCAATCCTGAGGAAGGCAAATTGATTACTTTCGATGGAAGTTCTTCCACAGATGATGAAGGAATCGCCTTTTATTTCTGGAATTTTGGGGATAATACTAATGCTACAGGAAGTACAGTGCAGCATGCATATGGCAAGGAAGGAACGTACACAGTCACCTTGACAGTTATGGACAGTTATGGCTCAATAGATATTGAAAAAAAGACTATAACAGTAAAAGGCACGGGAGGCGGCTCTACCCCTGGATTTGAAAGCATTGCTATATTCATTTCCATTGCAGTTCTTATTATGATGAGGAAAAGATTAAATTCAGGTAATTTTAAATAGAATCTCAGAATTAAAGAAAGAATTATCCTAGGGGTATAATGAAATACGATATACTCATCCAGAGACCTAAACTTACCATTCTTATCTTTTCTATCATAACATTAATAATCTCAACACAAGCATTGAGTGTGGTGATTACTTCAGATATAGAAGTTTACACGCCTTCTAAGGAACCAACTGTAGAGATATTGAACAAAATAAGGAAAGAATGGCCAGTTGATTCTATAATGATTTATGTCAGCGGGGAAAACATTACGAGAGTAGATGCCTTAAAAGAAATAGACGCAATAGAAAAAGCATTGAATCCTAAAGAAGGAATGGATGAAGAAGGTTTGAGCGATGATGTGGTATATACTGCAAGTATTGCCTCATTTCTCAGGGACACAAATACTATTTTTCCTGTAGTGGGTGAGAATAAAATACCAGATGATCAAAAATATGCTGATTTCCTCCTTAAGCTAATTCCAGATGAAATAAAATATAAATTTATCACTCCAGATGACAAAAATGCAGTCATTATCGTCACAACTACAAAGGATGTAGATGCAAATGAATTGCTGGAAGATAGAGTATATCCTATTTTGGGAACAACAACAGAAACAAATATGACAGCAACCGGGACAATCACGATGTATAAAGAGACGGTTGATTGGATAATGGGACGCATTTATACAGTCCTTATTATTTCTGCTCTTCTCATTGTTTTGACCCTACTTGCATTCCATAAAAGCATGAAAGCGGTTATTATTGCAATTGTTCCTATAATATATGCGGTTGGTTTAACCTTCGGAACTATTGGAATGATGCCACATGTGGAGTTTGCCCCTACCGTCATAGCAGTCATTCCTTTATTGGGAGCACTTGGAGTTGCTTATTCCCTCCATATGATAAATCATTTTGCAGAGGAGGTAGAAAATCATTCTCCAGAAAATGCAGTGAGAAGGATAATTACAACAACAGGAAAGGCAATCCTTTTATCTGCCATAACAACAATTGTTGGCTTCGCCTCCCTCCTTTCCTCGACAATGCCTCCTATAGAAAATATGGGTTTAGCCTTTTTAATAGGAGTTCTTTATTGTTTCATTTCAACGATGATTCTCGTACCTCCTTTATTAATTATATCCAATTACAGAAAAAAGGGAATAAAAGGGTGGAACTCTTTCTCAAAGCTAACAAAATATAAGAAACATATTTTCCTCCTCTTCCTTGTTTTCACCATGCTTTCCATTACTGCTATCCCAAGTGTTTCAACCCGCACTTCGGTATGGGAAATGATGCCGAGCAAGATGCCAAGCAGTATATCAATGAACGAATACTCCCAAAAATTCAAAGGAGGACAATCAGGAGTGTTTTTAATAGAAGCTAAAGGAGATGGCATTCTGGAGCCTTCTTTATTACGTGGTTTGGATGGAATGGTAAAGGCGATAAACGTTGGTGTTGAAAATGCTTCCGCATCTTCTATTGCAGATGTCATCAAAAGGCTGAATTTTGGTGTCCTGCCTCAGACAAAAGAAGATGTGGAAAGGATTGTCAATGAAAGAATGGGTGAAAAATACAAAACGATGATGTTGAAAATGGAGAAAGACAAAAGTGAAACATTGGTATATGTAGATATGCCCATAATTCCAGTGAAAGATACAAAGAAATCAATTGATGGAGTTGATCAGATAATAGGGCAATACAGGAGTGAGATAAATGGCAATATCACCGACCTCACTGGCTTGGGGGCAATTACAGTGACTATCAACACAATGCTTATGGGTCAGCAATTCCGTTTTATGTTTCTATCCTTACTTTTAGTATTTCTATGCCTACTGATTGTATTCCGCTCTTTTAAATTTGCAGGCATAACATTCATCCCCATCTTGCTTATTTTGATATGGGAACCTGGTGCCCTCGTCCTTTTCAACATTCCTTTAAATGTGGCAACAATCATGGTCTCCTCGATAGCAATTGGAGCAGGAATTGATTTTTCTGTTCATATAACGGAGAGGCTGAGAGAGGAATTGAAGACGAAAAAGCCACTGGATGCAATAAAAACAGCAATATCAAGAAAAAGTCCTTCATTGGTGGAAGCGACGCTTGCCCTCATTGGTGGTGGAATTCCCATCTTTTTGATGGAATATGAAATGATTTCTCAATTTATTTTGCTCGTACTTTTAATGCTTGTTTTTGCATGCATTGCCTCCCTGCTTGGTCTTGCTGCCATCTATTCATGGAAAAATGGTAAATGGCTGGAGAAATTATAGAATTTTTCATTTTCAAAAAATACTACATATGTATGAAAATTTAAATAGCAAATTATTCATACATTCTCATGGTAAAAAGGGATTATCTACAAGACATAGAAAAAGCGTTGAAAAAGGGAAAGAAACCAACAGAAATATTAAACATCATTTTAGGTTTCCTTAATTTTAAGTCAGTGGAAATAAAAATATACAACCTTTTACTAAAAGCTTCACTAGGTGTGAAGGAAATGGAAAAACATCTCCATATTTCAGAAAGAACGATACGAAAATATATCAAAAGATTGCATCAAGAGGGGTTTATAACCAGAAAAGTGGAGGAAGGCAAACGCCTTAGATACGTATATTCATCCGTTCCAATCCAAGAAGCATGGAAAAAAGTGGAAGGAAGAATTCAAGAAATATTAAGCGACATTTCTAAAGCCCTCCAAACGAGATCGATGCTTTTTTGAGGAGAACGGGATGCCTATTTACCCAAAGAATTTCTCTTTCTCCATTTAGCCCATATTGCAATTACAGCAGGCAGTATAAATACAGAGGCAATGAAACTGTAGAATATTGTTAATGCAGTTATTCCCCCAAATTGTTGCAATGGTGGCATTAAAGCAAAGACGAGCAAGCCAAAGCCAGCTATTGTTGTCGCCGCCGCTCCAAACAAAGCAGAACCAGTATTGGCAATTGTGACTCTGCAAGCTTCATCCACATCTTTATTTTTTATTTCTTCTGCAAACCTATGACTTATATGTATGCCATATGTTACACCCAATCCTACTGTAAGGGAGGTGATGCTTAATGTCATTACATTTAATGGTATATTTAGCAGATACATGCTTCCCAATATCCATACAACGCACAAAGCAACAGGGATTAAAGTTAACATGCCCAAAACAGCGGATTTATCTTTTATATAGAATATTATCGCGAGGACCGTTAAACAGGAAAGCAGAGTTATAATCAACGAACGAATCTGGCTCTCATTTATTAAATCCATGACTATCTTTGCCAAAATCTCCCCTCCTGTTACAACTGCATTGCCATTCAATGGTCTTATATCATCTCTAAAATCATTATGTAATTCATTCACTTTTTCCCCTTCTCTTTCAGTATTTACAGATACTCTCATAACACTTTCATCGTAATAGCTGCTTTTATGCAGAACCATTTTTGTATCAACTGGAGCATGAAGATAGAGCCAGTCATAAAGCATTTTTATATCTTCTTTGCTAGTATTTTCCTTTGGCAAGCCATTTTCAAAATACTGATTGTAAAAACTAGCAAAAGTTGTGTTATATCTTAAATCCCCAAATCCTTCATTTACTGCATAATCAGCCATTACGGAAAGAATTGACATCGCCTTTGCATCGCCATCTATCTTAACAACATATTCATCGTCTTTCATATTGTCTAAGCATTGTGCCATTTTTTTAAGCATGACAGGATCAGCAATATCTCCTTTTACCAAAATATAAGACTCCTCTGCAGTTCCCCCAGCTATTTCAAATTCATCCATCATAAAACGGAAATTTTTTGTTATTTCGAGCTTTTCTGGCAGAAAATCCCTTATATCAAAAGTTGTAGAAAGTTGAGAGGCATAATATCCCATAAAAATGGTTGCCACTATTGTAATCACAATAACTGTTTTTCCATGCTTTTCCAAAGCAACGGCTGCTTTTGCCATTGCTTTATTCAATGTATCTTTCCTTCTTTCTTCCTTCTTTTCGTGTATTTTCCCTCTCTTGTCTCTAATATATTTGCATGCAGGTACAAAAAAAACCATTGTTATAAAGCTCGCAATAATACCAACCGCTGACAATATTCCAAACTCGCCAAGCAAATCAATAGGAGAAGACAGGTTAGATAGAAATGCAATTACTGTTGTAATAGTTGCAAGCAACAACCCCATTCCAATATGTTTTACAGTATTTTCCACAGCTTTTTTGCTATCCTCCTTTTGCCTCTCCTCCCTGTATCTCATTGTAAGGTGAATGCCATAATCTATACCCAAACCAATGAGCAACACAGGTATGGCAGTTGTTATTGGATTGAAGGAATAGCCCATAGTTGCCCCAAATCCATACATCCATATTATTGCAAAAAATAGTGCGAGCAAACTTACGAGCATATCTATAACATCCCTATAAATTATTGCCAATACAATTATGACCATTGCAAAAGCTAAAGGAAGTAAAATTTTCATTGATTCATTGTTGGATTTCATTATTTCATTCATCGTTATTTGCGCCCCCATAACATATGCATTTATTGCTTCATAATCCATGCTCTTTACGATTCTATCCATCTCCTTTTCCGTCTCTAATGCAAGGTCTTCATCTTTTCCTATGGTATAGTTGAAACTCACCCTTATTATACTTCCCTTTGCTTTCAAACCACTTAAATTAAAATCCTTTGTTAAACTCATTTTGAACATTGCTTTTATATCGGTGGGAACAAATGGATTTATCAAAAATGATTTTATGGTATCTTTTATCTGACTATCATTCATTTGTTGTATTGTAGCTATTTTTTCATCGTACGTTGGACTCTCCACCCCTCTTTGTTGCAAAATGACTTGGCTTACTATATCTGCAACACTTCCTATGGAGTAGGATGGTGCAAGAGGGGCGTAAAGTTTTTGCTTCAACGAAGAGTTTGCAATAGCTTTTTCTATTTCAAGCATTTCAATCAATGCATTTTTGGTTAGCAAGTCATCATTTTTTGGTTTCACAAGTATTGTTACGTCATAGGTAGAGGTAAAGTTATTCGATATTTCCTCATTCGCTTTAACCTCTTCCACATCGGGCATGAAGGTCTCCTCGCTGAATTCTTGCTGTAGCCCAAAATATGCAATACTTGCTAATGAAGTAAAAGTTAATAATATCACAATACCTATTGCCATCCATGGATGGCTCGCTATTGTTCTTCCTACTTTTTCTAACATGCGGAGTGTATTAAAAACTAGTATTTGTATTTTTA
>CAZHBO010000022.1:0-17754 GCA_964530745.1 uncultured Thermoplasmatales archaeon
AAGATGGGAAATAAAAAAGGTGTTTATATATCTCACGAAATTTCGGGAATATCCTGTGTAAGAACCCCTTTTTTCGTCAACGCTTTTTAAAAGGGTTGAGTTATTTCTTCATCCCTTTCCTTTCTCTTTCCCTCTCTCTCAACTCCTTGCGCTTTATCTTCCCGCTTTGCGTTTTTGGCAAACTTTCGACAAATTCAATTTCCCTCGGATATTTATAAGGGGCAGCTACTTTTTTTGCATGTTCCTGAATTTCCCTTACTAAAGCATCAGAAGGCTCATATCCTTCCTGCAAAATAATGAATGCTTTTACAATCACTCCTCTAATTTCGTCAGGGCTTGCAACGACTGCTGCCTCCAGAACCGCAGGATGGGAAATTAAAGCTGACTCTACCTCAAAAGGAGAGATGCGATAACCGCTGGCCATGATTAAATCATCTCCTCTCCCACTAAACCAGTAATAGCCTTCATCATCTTTGTAAAGTACATCACCTGTCAAAAACCATCCATTTTTGAAGCACTCTGCTGTCTTATCGGCCTTCTTCCAATATTCCTTGAATAATCCGGGATCTCCTTGTTTGACAGCAAGAATTCCCTCCTTGCCTGTTGGCAATGGATTTCCATTTTCATCTACAATGGCGCATTCATGCCCTGGTTGAGGCTTTCCGCATGAGCCTGGCTTTATTGGTAATCCCTTCATGTTTGAAAGATAAACCATTACTTCCGTCATCCCAATGCCGTCATATATATCAATGCCTATCCTTCGCTTCCATTCTTTCACCACTTCTGGATTTAGGGGCTCACCTGCAGAGATGCAGTGGCGGAGAGATGATAAATCATATTTTTTCTCAGCATCTTTGATTGTTAAAAACATTCTGTAACATGTTGGAACTGATGCTAGATTTGTTACGCCATATTTCTCTATCAATTCAAACCATCTCTCAGGGTCAAATTTTCCATGGTAAATAAACGTGGATATTCCCCAACGCCATACATACAGGAAGCCGTTTCCCAAGGGAAAAATCCAGCTCAAATCGCCTGTATGGGCAACCAAGTCATCATCCTGCGCTGCCTGCCAGTATTTAACGCTCGGGTCATTTCCCAGGACCCAGCGATGGAGATGAACAGCTCCTTTAGGTGCTCCTGTTGTACCAGAGGTATAGCAAAAGAATGCCATGTCATCATTCCTTGTCTTCTCTACCTCGAGGTAGCGCGATGCATTTTTCATGATCTCATCATATGAAAGATGTTCTCCGCTATCACCAACGACGATGATATGCTTTAAAGTTGGGCATTTATCCTTTACCTCCTCCACTTCCTTGAGATACTGAGGCGTAGTGATGACTCCAACTGCCCCACTATCATTTATTCTATACTCTATCTCCTTAGCCCTGAACATAACGCTCGATGGAATAGGAACAGCGCCTATCTTAACACCTCCAATAAAAGAAACGTGGAATGCTGGAATGTTTGGTAAGCGTATGAGAAATCTATCTCCTTTTTTTATTCCCATCTTCTTTAATGCATTTCCGAATTTGTTTGTGAGTTGCTTCATCTCCCAGAACGTGTACTTTTCCTTCCTTCCTTCTGCATTTTCCCAGTACAGAGCTACCTTATTTCTTTTAGCTGAGTCAGCATGTTTATCAACTACATCATATCCAATGTTATAAAACTCCGGTATCTCCCATTTCCAATTCTTCCATTCCTTTTCATAGTCAAAGGGCATAATATCACCTAATCTTTAAGCAGATTATTTGCTATGACCAAACGTTGAATCTCAGAAGTTCCCTCATAAATCTCGGTAATTTTAGCATCCCTGAAAAGCCTTTCCACTAAATATTCTTTGGTATATCCATATCCTCCATGAATCTGAACAGCCTTCAATGCAGCATCCATTGCTGTCTCAGATGCAAACAATTTTGCCATTGCCGCTTCTTTAGAAAACCTTTTTCCTTGGTCTTTGGCATATGCCGCTTTATGAACAAGCAAACGAGCTGCTTCTATTCTTGTAGCCATGTCTGCTATCATCCATTGTATGGCTTGGAATTTGGCTATAGGCCTTCCAAACTGCTCCCTTTGCTTTGCATATTCAATACTCTCTTCCAGTGCTGCTTGGGCAATACCTACTGCCTGAGCACCAATGCCTATCCTACCCCCATCGAGAGTCATCAATGCTATTTTGAATCCCTCTCCTTCATTACCTAAGAGGTTTTCTTTAGGAACCCTCATATCTTCAAAAATCAACTCAGCAACATGGTTGGCATTAATGCCCATTTTTTCAAAAACGCTACCTACTTTAAAACCCGGCATTGTGTTTTCAACAATGAATGCGCTTATTCCCTTTGAGCCTTTGCTTTTGTCAGTACTTGCAAAAACAATGATAACCCCTGCTTTACTCCCGCTAGTAATAAAAGTCTTTGCTCCATTGATAATATACTCATCTCCATCCAAAACGGCAGTTGTTTCCATTGCCCCAAGATCTGAGCCCGCATTTGGCTCTGTTCCAGCAAAGGCGCCAATTTTCTCTCCTTTAGCAAGCATAGGCAAATACTTTTGCTTCTGCTCCTCTGTCCCAAACTTCATTATAGGCCAGCATACAAGGGAGTTATGAACAGAGGTAATAACGCCTGTAGAGGCGCATTTCTTGGATATTTCTTCTATTACTAGGGTATAGCTAATGGTATCAGCACCAGCCCCTCCATATTCCTGCGGAACTATGATGCCAAGCAAACCAAGTTGCGCCATTTTTTTTAATATTTCCATGGGATACTCCGCCTTTTTATCCAGCTCGGCAGCAACCGGCGCTATCTCCCGCTCAGCAAATTCTCTAACCATGTCCCTAATCATTCTCTGGTTTTCAGATAATTCGAGTTTCATGCCTTGGAATTAGGATTTTAAAAATAAAGTTTTCTGTAAGAAAGCCAAAGATTGAATATGGAATGAAGGAAAGGTTATGCTTTCTTCAGTTCATCATCAAGATAGGACTCAATTTTGTCAATGAAAGAAAAACATATAATTAATGACTCATTTTACATGCGTGCTGGAAAAGGGAATAATTCAGGTGTATACTGGAAATGGTAAAGGAAAGACAACTGCTGCCATTGGTCTGGGAATGAGGGCTGTTGGAGCTGGGCTGAAAGTTTATATGATTCAATTTATGAAGGGGTATCCATATTCTGAGGTTGAAGCATTGAGGGAAGTGAAAAATTTCACTGTCAAGCAGTTTGGAAGGGCAGAGTTCGTTGATAAAGAAAATCCTGCTGAAATAGACATAAAATATGCTAATGATGCCTTAAAACATGCAAAAGATGTGATAAAAAGTGGGAAATATGATGTCGTTATTTTAGATGAGATAAATGTTGCAATGGACTTTGGACTCATAAATGAAAAGGAAGTTCTGGATTTAATGAAAGAAAAGCCAGAAAATATGGAACTTGTGCTTACAGGAAGATATGCCCCACAAGAAATACTCAAAAATGCAGATTTAATTACAGAAATGCTTGAAATAAAACATCCTTACAAGAGCGGCATGAAATGCAGGAAAGGGATTGACTGGTAGGTGAGAAAATGTTTAAAGAAGAAGAGTTGGAAAAGATAAGGAAACAAAGGGAGGAATGGGAAAAGCTTGTTGAAGATAGGATAAAAAGTCATCCGGAGAGGAAGGAAAAATTTACTACTCTATCAAATATTGAAGTAAAAAGAGTGTATACTCCAGAAGATATAAGCCACATAGAATATACCAGGCATCTTGGATTTCCTGGAATGGAGCCTTTTACTAGGGGCATACATACAACGATGTACCGTGGCAAAATTTGGACGATGAGGCAATTTGCAGGCTTTGGAACAGCAGAAGATAGCAACAAGCGATATAAATATCTCCTAGAGCATGGAGAAACAGGCTTAAGTGTTGCATTTGATTACCCCACTTTGTACGGCTATGATACTGACCATCCCATGGCGAGGGGAGAGTTTGGAAAATGCGGAGTTGCCATTTCCTCTCTAAAAGACATGGAGATATTGTTTGATGGCATACCATTGGATAAAATAACTACTTCAATGACAATTAATGGACCTGCCGCCATTTTGTGGGCAATGTATATTGCAACCGCCGAAAAACGGGGCATACCTAAAGAAAAAATTGGAGGTACGATACAAAATGATATTTTAAAGGAATACATTGCACAGAAATCATTCATTTTTCCCCCTGAGCCATCTATGAGGCTTATAGTCGACACTTTTGAATATGGAATGAAGTATGTTCCAAAATGGAATACAATAAGCATAAGCGGATATCACATAAGGGAGGCTGGCTCTACAGCTGTGCAAGAACTAGCCTTCACTCTTGCCGATGGCTTGGAATATGTAAAGGCTGCCATGGAGAGAGGTCTGCAAATAGATGATTTTGCACCCCGACTAAGCTTCTTTTTCAATTCCCACAATGATTTCTTCGAGGAGATAGCAAAATTTAGGGCGGCGCGACGCATATGGGCTAGGGAATTAAAAAAGCTTGGTGCAAAGAAGCCTCGCTCTTTATGGATGCGATTTCATACTCAAACGGCGGGATGCTCATTGGTCGCTCAACAGCCAGAGAATAATATAGTGAGGGTCACCATCCAAGCTTTGGCAGCTGTTCTGGGAGGAACGCAGTCATTGCATACCAATTCAATGGATGAAGCATATGCCCTTCCATCAGAAAAAGCAGTTAGGATTGCTTTAAGGACGCAGCAAATTATTGCAGAGGAAAGCAATGTTGTTAACACAATTGACCCTCTGGGTGGTTCATATTATGTAGAGTGGCTTACTGACAAAATGGAGGAAGAGGCGTATGCATATTTTGATAAAATAGATGCGTTGGGAGGGGTTATTCCTGCAATAAAAAGAGGATTTTTCCAGAAAGAGATTGCAAAAAGTGCATATCGCTATCAAAAGGAGATAGATGAGCAAAAAAGGAAGGTAATAGGGGTGAATTGTTATAAAGCGGAAGAAGAAGTTTCAATCCCGCTATTGAAAATAGATGAAGAGGGAGAGAAAAGACACCTTGCCCGTTTGAGAAAAGTGAGGGAGGAGAGGAATCAAAGTAAGGTAGAGAAAGCATTGGAACGATTAAGAAAGGCTGCTGAAGGAGAGGAAAATCTCATGCCTTATATATTGGAAGCAGTAGAGGCATATGCTACTCTTGGCGAAACATGTGGAGTATTGCGGGAAGTTTTTGGTGAGTATAAAGAGCCTATAATTTATTAGGTGGGAAAATGAAGAAGATAAGGGTTTTGGTGGCAAAGGTTGGGCTGGATGGTCATGACAGGGGGGCGAAGGTTGTTGCCCGAGCACTAAGAGATGCTGGCATGGAAGTGATTTATACTGGCTTGCATCAAACACCGGAGCAGATTGTGGAGACAGCGATACAGGAAGACGTTAATGTCATAGGGCTGAGTCTTCTCTCGGGAGCGCACATGACTTTATTTACAGATGTTGCAGAATTGTTGAAGGAAAAAGGGCTTGACGATATCCTTTTGATAGGTGGTGGAATTATACCTGAGGAGGATAAAGAGGCACTTAAACAAGCAGGAATTGCAGAGATATTTGGTCCAGGAACATCTACAGATGAAATCGTAGAATTTATCATCCAAAATGTGAAAAAATGAAGGAACTGGTCAAAAAAGTCATAGAAGGGGATGCAAAAGCAATTGCCCGCTTTATTACATTAGTTGAGAATCGTGATAAGGATGCATTGAATGTTATAGGGCAAATTCATGAGTATACAGGCAATGCACATATAATTGGAATCACTGGTACAATGGGTGTTGGAAAAAGTACAATTATTGGCAAACTTGCAAAAGAATTTGTGGAAAGGGGGAAAAAGGTAGGTATAATTGGCATTGATCCATCAAGCCATTTCAGTGGAGGAGCATTGCTGGGAGATAGGATAAGAATGCAGGATATTATTCTAAACAAAAATGTTTTCATCCGCAGCATGGGAACGAGGGGCATGCTTGGCGGACTTACAGGAGCTATCTATGATGTAGTAAAAATTTTGGATGCATCCGGCAAAGATGTTATCATGGTTGAGACAGTAGGCGTGGGGCAATCGGAAATAGATATTGTAAAGATGGCAGACACCATTGTCGTTGTTACCATCCCTACTCTGGGGGACTCAATACAGACACTGAAAGCAGGTATTACGGAGATAGCAGACATATTTGTGGTAAATAAATCAGATATGCCAAATGCTGATGCAACTGTTATGGAAATTCAAAGTATGCTCGAGATGAATAAAGATGGGGCGTGGAAAACTCCTGTAATAAAAACAATAGCATCTGATAGCGAAGGCATAAGAAAATTATTGAATAAAATCGAAGAGCATAGGGATTATTTACTAAACAGTAAAGAGTTAGAAGAGAGAAGAAGAAAAAGGTATGAAGCTGAGATGATTGAAATAATAAAAAGAAGGTTAATGGCATTTATCATTGATGAGCCGAAATTGAGAGAAAAAATGAGCTCTTTGGTTGATAAAATTTTAAGTAAGGAAGTAGACCCTTACACCGCTGCCGATGAAATACTGGGAACATTGCTAAAATAATTAAGCATATCCATCAAAAGCTCTCTCTGCCTGTAGCATCTCCAAAAATTTCTCATCCATTTTTTTATTCTTTTTCCTTAATTCATAATCCAATGGCTTTGGCATATGGTGCATTTCCCCTTCCAGTTCCAATTTCAATATCCCTTCTTTAATCATTGTTTTAAAGGTAATTTCCTCAACTTCCTCGAGTCTTTTAGGATTAAACCTGACTATTCCAAAATTTCCTATCCGATTTTTCAATAAATTCTCATCCACTTTTCTTGCTAATTTTTCTCCAACACCTATTGTTTCATAAGGATTTTTCTGCCATTCCTTTATCCTATATATCCCAAATTCTGGATGAAAAAAAGTATACTCGCTTGCATGCAAGCGGCTATCATATCTATATGCACCCTTCCATCCCTTTGGATTTTTTCTTCCCTTTTGGATTATTTCATTCAATATTTCTTCTCTTGACTTCACATGTTATTAAAAGAAGTAATATTCAAAAAATTTTTGTTTTACTCTGCGGGAGATGCCATTATTTTATTTTCGTACCTGAGTATGTGAAGGAATGCTGTTTTAATTTAATCCATTTTCCTTCATCAATACCTATTAAATTGCCGCATTGACATTTGACTTCTTTTCCTTCATGAATGCTGTAATCTTCAACTATCCTACTCTTCCAACAGTGCCATAATTTACCCTTTCCTATCTTAACATATCTAAAGACCTTTCCCTTGCACTTAGCACATTTTATTGTTAGCATTTTAAATTCAAACATAACCTTTCATAAAATATAAAATTAACTTGCTTATTTCCATGCAATGAAGCCAAAAATCCATGAATCAAGTTTTGTTGCAAAAAGTGCTGTTATTGTTGGAAATGTTGTCATCGGAAAAAACTGCGGTATATGGCCGAATGCTGTCATCAGAGGGGATTTACAGCCAATAACAATTGGAGATGGATGTAATGTCCAGGACTGCTGCGTCATTCATGTTGGTAAGGATTATCCAGTCAAAATAGGAAACAACGTCTCCATAGGGCATGGAGCGGTCATACATGGAGCAATTATAGAGGATGATTGCTTAATTGGCATGAATGCAACTGTATTAAATGGAGCAAAAATAAGAAGGGGCTCTCTCATCGGTGCCAATGCGCTCGTAAAAAGCGGAATGGAGATACCTGAGAATAGCTTAGTCATGGGAGTGCCTGCTAGAATAGTTAAGCAGGATGAGAAATTGCTGGATATGATAAATGCCAATGGGGAGACATACAGAAGGCTGGCAAAGGAGCATAAAGAAGGAAGGTATGAAGTTTACGTTACTTCCCTTTAAATTCTGCCTTCCTTTTTTCTAAAAATGCAGCCATTCCTTCTTTTTGGTCATGTGTTGAGAAGCATGTGGCAAATTTTGCTATTTCCAGTGAACAAGCCCTTGCCAAATCCATTTCTATGCCTTCATTCACCAATGCTTTCATGAATTGGATGGGGATGCACGGCTTTTGTGCAATTTTTTCAGCCATGCTCAATGCCTCCTCCATTAATGCTTCGTGCTCCACAACTTTATTTATTAACCCAATGCTCAATGCCTCGTCGGCATCGATCATATCACCCGTAAAAAGCAATTCCTTTGCTTTCATTTTTCCTACTAAGCGAGGCAATCTTTGAGTGCCTCCAAAGCCTGGATGAATACCAAGGTTTACTTCGGGCTGCCCAAATTTTGCTTTTTTTGATGCAATGCAAATATCGCATGCCATCATTAGCTCTAGCCCTCCTCCCAAAGCATATCCATTTACTGCTGCAATGAATGGTAAAGGCGAGGACTCTATTTTCTTCAATAAAGCATGCCCCTTTTCTGCAAATTTTTTTCCTTCTAAAGGATTCATATCTTTCATCTGTGCTATATCTGCTCCAGCAATGAATGCTTTTCCAATGCCTGTCAAAACAACTACTTTTTTACTTTTCTCCAGCTCTTCTATTGCTTGAGAAAGCTCGGTTAGCACTTCATCATTTATTGCATTTAGAACTTCTGCTCTATTAATTTTTATTATTCCAACATCACCTTTTTCTTCAACCAAAATTGTATTAAACTTCATTGTTTGCCTCCATAATCATAAAATCCCTTGCCAGTCTTTCTTCCAAGATAGCCGGCCTGCACCATTTTTTTGAGCAGTGGGCAAGGTCTATACTTTGAATCATTGAATCCTTGGTAAAGAACATTCATTATATCCAAGCATACATCCAATCCTATTAAATCCGCTAACTCCAATGGACCCATTGGATGATTCATTCCCAATTTCATTACGCCATCTATTGCCTCTGCTGTGCCTATTCCTTCCTGCAGGCAAAATATTGCTTCATTAATCATGGGTATAAGGATGCGGTTTGATACAAATCCAGGGCTGTCATTCACTTCTATGGGCACTTTCCCCATCTTCTCTGCAAGCTTTTTTATTATGTCTGCTGTCTCATCACTTGTTTTTAGTCCTTTAATAACTTCCACCAATTTCATTATTGGCACTGGGTTCATGAAATGCATACCAATGAATTTTTCCTCTCTGCTTGTTGCAGATGCTAAATCTGTTATAGGAATGGTTGAGGTATTTGAGGCGAAGATGGTATCCTCCTTACAAATTTTATCTAACTCCTTAAATAATTCCTTTTTTACGTCTACATTCTCAAAAATAGCTTCTATGATAACATCTGCATCTTTTAATTCTTCCAGCTCTGTAGTTCCCTTTATCCTCGAAATTATTTTTTCTTTCTCATCATCATCCATCTTGCCCTTTTCGACGCTTTTTTGCAGGAATTTGGCAATTCTTTTCATACCGTTTTCGACAAATTCTTCCTTTATATCCCTCATTACCACATCAAATCCAGCCTTTGCGGATACAAGGGCAATACCATGCCCCATTGTCCCAGCTCCAACAACGCCTATCTTTTTTATTTCCATATTCTCACCTCTCAACAACCATTGCCACTGCATGCCCTCCTCCAAGGCATAGGGTAACAAGTCCTCTTTCCTTGCCATATCTTTTCGTTGCATAAAGCAATGTGACCAAACAGCGTGACCCGCTTGCTCCTATTGGATGCCCTAACGCTACAGCCCCTCCATGCACATTGAATATCTCCTTTGGTATGCCTAACTCCTTCATCACTGCTACAGATGCAGAAGAAAATGCCTCATTGTGCTCAAATAAATCCAAGTCATCAACGCTCAAATTCATTTTTTTAAGGAGGCTGCGAACGGTAGGTATGGGCGCTTCCATTACATATTCTGGCTTTACCCCTCCTATTCCATAACCTGCTATGCTAGCAAGCGGCTCTATTCCATTTTCCTCTGCCTTTTTCTTTTCCATAACTACGACTGCTGCTGCCCCATCCGTTATCTGGGAAGCATTTCCTGCTGTTACTATGCCATTTTCCTTAAAAACAGGCTTTAGTTTGCCCAATTTTTCTGGTGTGCTGTCTTCTCTAATCCCCTCGTCCCTATCCATGATTATTGAATCTCCCTTCTTCTGCTTTATCTCTATGGGCAGCATCTCTTCCTTAAACTTTCCCTCCTTGGTTGCTTTCAATGCTTTTTCATGGCTCCAAGCTGCGAACTCATCGCATTCCTCCCTTGTTATATTATATTTCTCCGCAATGATTTCTCCTGTCATTCCCATATGGAATTCATTATAGACGTCCCATAAGCCGTCTCTAACCATGGCATCAATGATTTTTCCATCGAAAAGACGATAGCCAAATCGCGCTTTATCTAGCAGATAAGGGGCATTTGTCATACTCTCTGTTCCTCCTGCCACAATCACATCTGCATCCCCTGCTTTTATTGCCTGGGCGGCAAGCATTACAGACTTTAGCGAGGAGCCGCAAACTTTATTGACTGTAAAAGCCCCTACCTCATATGGTAATCCCGCGTAGATGGATGATTGCCTGGCTATGTTTTGTCCGAGTCCGGCAGAAATAACGTTTCCAATGATTACTTCGTTTATTTCATCAACATTTATGCCTGCCCTTTTAACTGCTTCCTTAACAACGATGGCTCCAAGTTGTGGAGCAGAAAATTCTTTCAGCATGCCAGCAAATTTACCCAGAGGTGTTCTAACACCAGATACAATAACTGCTTCTCTCATGTTAATCGCTCCAGCAATGGAACAATGCTTAAAATTTTTTCTGTAGGGCATTGTTATTTTGTATCAATCATTCATAAAGCTTAAATATTCTTTCATTGTTATATTCTCATAAAAAGTCAAAAAATTTGGTAAAAAAGTAGGGAGGAATAATGACAGTTGAGGAGTCTCTAAAAATACTCTACATTGAGGACGATCCAGAGGCATTCATTTTTTTAAAAACAATTTTGGAGAGAAAAATACAGAAAAACATTGAAATCATATGGTCTTCTACTGGAAAAGAGGCATTGAAGATATTAAGGGGACAACAAATGGATCTCATTTTCTTGGATTTTTTACTCCCTGATATAGATGGAATTAAAATCATTGAAAAAATTAGAGAAGAGGGAATATTTGCACCAATCGTTATGATAACAGGGAGAGGAGGAGAGGAGATTGCAGCAGAGGCATTTAAGAAAGGTGTAATAGATTATATGATAAAAAATTATGAAAACATTAATGAGTTAGAGAGGTGCCTCCACTCTTACATTGAATTTGCATTTTTAATGAGCAATGGAAAAAATTATTTTAAAAAAATTGGACAACTGAGTAAAAAAAGAGACTCGCTTTTAATTTTAGCAGGCATGCTAAAAAATGCAGTTAATGGAATAAAAAAGACACAACTCTTGTATAAATCAAATTTAAATTCTGAGACAATAAAGAAATATATCTGGTATGCGATAAAAAATGAATATTTGCAATGGCGAAGAGAAGGTAAAGAAGGAATTTTCATAACTACGCCAAAAGGGATGAAACTGCTGGAAAAGATTGGTGAAGTCACGGAACTTTTGGCTTGATGATATTTAATAATTATGTATTTTCTATCCATATGATTCATTCACAATCATTTTTTGAAAATGAATCATAGTTTAATGGAATAAACAAACGGCCCAGGCGGGAGGATAAAGCTTCCAAGCAAAAGCCTACCTGGGAAGGCTTGAAAAAAGGAGGAATACAATGAATAAAAAAGTAAAGAGCATATTGGGAAGCATCTTAGTCATAGGTGTAGCAGCAGCAATGTTGACAGTAGGAACACAGTCATACTTTAGTGATATAGAAACTGGAACCGGGAGTATTGAAGCAGGGGAGTTAGATCTAACACTAAACGGTAGAAATGGGGAAGTTGTGCAGGTTGTAAAAATCGCTGACATGAAGCCCTGCTACTGGTTTGAAGTAGAGAAAAAACTGCGCATCAAAGGTGGTAACCCTGCTGATCTTTGGCTTCACCTATATGGCTTTGAATGCTCAGGCGGGAAATTGACAGAACCAGAAAAAGCAGAACAGCAAGAACTCTACAATGGGGAAGAAAAATGTGACATTCATAAATACATAGCATATGACCTAAAAGTGGGCTGGGATAAGAACGGAAATGGAGAAGTTGATAAGGATGAATGGGAACTTATTATTAGTCCATGGAACGAAATAAAACTTGCATATCTTGAGTGCATATGGATTCCATTAGCCTTTGATGTTCCTAGTGGAGTGACGGTGTATGTAATACAGAGTTTCCACATGCAAGCCGAGGTTACCAACTGGGCTCAGAAAGATACCTGTGTATTTAATGAAGAATTTCGCGCCCAACAGGTAGAAGCATCAGATCCAGAAAATCCAATGAAATATTGGGGAAATGAATCGCAGTTGCTGCTGGAAAACAAGGATTCTCAATGGAATATTATTTGGGGCAATGGAAGATATGGAGTACTTTTCTTTAATAACTCAGGACCAAAGTTTTATTATCAGTTTAAAGCACAAGGGCTTAACCCTGATACCGACTACAGTTTGATTTATTATGCAGACCCATGGCCTGGCAATAATCCAGGGGCTTTCATTGGCGAATTCACAACAGATGCAAGTGGCAACATTGCGCTAACAGCAGGCTCAGTGGACCTCAATATGGATCTCACAGATGCAAAGATATGGTTGGTTCTTTCTGATGACTATGACCCAATCACATGTTCGATGACGAACTGGCAACCAGATGAGTATCTCTTTGAACACCATTTGATAAGTTATGACGATACAGACGTATAAATCCATGGAACCAAATGATGTATCCCTCTCTCTTCCCCTTTTATTTATTCCAATCAAAATAGGGAGAAAAAAATGATAAAAAAATTGCTATCGGTCATATTCATTACATCTGTATTGGCGTTAGCAATAGAAGGAACTCTATCTTTTTTTGGTGATACAGAAAAAAGTTTTGGAAACTCTTTTACTACAGGCGTAGTCGATTTAGAAGTAAATGGACAGAATCCACTAAATGGAGCGGTTGTAACAATAGACGACATTGAGCCATGCAATGATGGATGTGGAAATGGATGCCACATTTATTATAGAAATATCACTTTGCACATGACAGGCGACAGCAATCCTGCAAAAGTGAAAATGCACATTTTTAATGTGACAAATCATAGTGGCTATGAAGGATACTCTCCTGGCTTTTGGAAAAACCATGTATTTAAATGGGTGGGATATTCTCCTGATGATACCATTGAGGATGTATTTGATTTGCCACCTGAGTTAAGTGAGATAGCATCAAAAAATTTGTCCCAAGCACTAGAATTTGGAGGCGGGTCTAGCATCGTTGATAAAGCAAAAATTTTGTTACGACAAGCTGTTGCGGCAGTACTCAATGCAGCTCATCCAAACATTAACAGCCCTCTCTCAGAGAATGATCTCATTGATGAGGTAAATGCTACTCTTGCTACTCTCAATACAACTGCAATACTTAATTTGAAAGACATACTGGATGCATACAACAACTTAGGATGTAGCCTTTGCTGTGATAATGACATCAGCGAAGATATTGAAATTGATTTAAAGTTAATCAACACATCAAGTGGAGAAGAATTTGTTTTAATTTCCCCAGATGAACATAAGACTCTCTCCGATCTTGAATGTCACTGGACTAATTTAACAGATAACCCTGCTATGCCTCAATTTGAACCCTGCATTAATTATATTCTAAATGTAAGCATCCATCTCAAGAATGTTGGTAATAAATGCCAACAAGGTGCATCGGTCATGTTCGACATTGAATTTTATGCAGAGCAAAAAAATGGGGCAGGATTTTATGATATAGAAAAAAGCCTTGATAATAGCATATGTATAAAATGAATGAGGTGAGAAAATAGGGGTAGAGAAGAAAAAAAGGAAGGAAAGAATATTCAATATTTTGCTCGTCATCATCGTATCATTTTTCATTTTATCATTTATAATAATTCCTTTAGCTGATAAATCATCTCACTGGTACATCGTCACTTCAGGCTCAATGGAGCCAACTTTGAAGGTGGGAGACATAGTTTTTGTTTCCGATGCTAATGCAGATGAAATTAAAGTTGGGGATATCATCAGTTTTTATAATGAAGAAAGAGAATATACTATAACACATAGGTGCATTGAAATACTGCAGCAAGGAAATGAAACTTTTTTCAAAACAAAAGGAGATGCAAATGAGGACAACGACACATTTTTAACTCCGGAAGATGCGTTAGTAGGAAAAATTCCTTATATGAATCTTTTTGGTCATAAAATTTATGCAAAAATACCTCGCTTGGGATATCTTTCTCATTTTACTCATACAAAAATTAGCTTTTTCCTACTCATTCTACTCCCTGGATATGCTTTGATAGGAATGGAAGCATATAATATTTTCACAAATTTACAGGAGAGGCATAGGAAAAAAGAGAGGACTAACGAAACAAAAAGAAGGCATTCTCCTCCTACAGTAAAAGAATCTAAACAATTGCTAAGGGGATATAAAAATATTTTTAGCAATATCAAAATCCTGCCATTATTCAAAAAATTTAAGGAGGGACATCTTGAAATGGCAACATGTCCAAAATGTAATGGAATATTTTATTATGAAAAATTAAATGGAATTAACGAAGTAGAATGTGTCTTCTGCGGAAAAAAATGGAGGATAAAATGTTGAAAGGCAGAGGAAAATTTAATGTATATGGCTCAAAAGCAATCATATCTCTCCCATCAACAGTATGGAAAGACAGCCAGTATCCTTTTAAGAGGGGCGAGGAAGTAGAAATAGAAATAGTTGGAAATGAATTAAAAATTAAAAAAATTGGAAGGAAGAAAAAAATGGAGGGAAAGGTATTGCTGGTTGTGGATGATGAGCCAGAAGTGCAGGAGTTGGTAAAAGCATATTTGTCTCCTTTGAAAGCAGAAATATATTCTGCTTATGATGGAGAGGAAGGTGTAAAATTATACAAGGAGCTAATGGAAAAGGGAAAAAGACCAGACCTTGTTATAATGGATTTAAATTTATCTGGGAGCAGAAGGAGTGAGGACTTAATAAAACAAATGAGGGGAGAGGAAATGGATGGCGTAAAAACAACAGAGGAAATAATGAACATGGATCCTACTGCAAAGATAATAGGATTTACTGCTTATGCAGACTTAGAGTGGGCAGAGAGACTCAAAATGTGTGGCGCCAAAGAAGTTCTAGGAAAGGGAGTGGGCTTTGATGGTTTTGCAAAAAGAGTAGGAGAAATACTCGCTTAACCCAATTTTTTCCCATATTCAAATAAATCTCCTGCTTGGTATATATCCATTTGAATTTTTGACATCGGCTTTGCCTTTATAACTTCTTTATCATTTTTCTTTATTAAACCCGTTTCAAGATTTATCTCAATTACCTCTCCATTCTTTAAATCACTTTCAAAAATTCCATTGCATTCCAACAATGGCAAACCAGAGTTTATTGCATTTCTTTTATATATTGCCCCAAATGATTCCCCTACTATAGCTTGTATGCCCAGTGCAATAAAGCAATCCACAGCATGCTGACGCGAAGAGCCACAACCAAAATTTTTTCCAACAATAAGTATATCTCCTTTCCTTGCCTTTTCAGAAAAATCTTTCCATCCTTCAAGGTTGCCAAAAGCATATTTCCCCATTTCCTCCATGGAAGTTATATGCAAATATTTATTATGAAAAATCATATCAGTATCTATATCGTCTATTCTTTTCCCTTTTTTATCTCTTATAACCCATGTCCTTCCCTTTATTACCAAAGGTTTCATATTTCATCGACCTCCGTGATATAACCAGTTAATGCGCTGGCAGCAGCCGTTTCTGGACTGGCTAAATAAGTTTCTCCTAGCCCCTGCTTTCCTTTGAAATTTCTGTTGGATGTTGACACCTGCACTTCTCCCTCACCAGTCATGCCAATTTGACCACTGGCGCATCCCCCACATCCTGGATTGGAGATGATCGCTCCTGCTTCATGCAATGTTTTCATGATGCTGCTTTCAAGCATTTTTTCCCATACCTCTCTTGTTGCAGGAACTATTTTTAAAGTCACGCCATCAGCAATTTTTTTTCCTTTAAGAATGTCTGCTGCCGCTTTCATATCCTCAAATCTTCCATTGGTGCAGGAGCCAATGAAGACAGTATCAATTTTTTTTCTTACTTGGCATACTTTTTTAACATGTGCTGGACTTGGTGGAGTGGCAATTAATGGCTCTAAATTGGAAACATCTATTTCTATCTCCCTTTCATATTGAGCATCTTTGTCTGCATATACTGCTTCAATTTTTTTTCCGCTTCGCTCTTCACAAAATTTTATTATATGCCGAGATGGAGGAATAAAACCAATTATGCCTCCCATTTCTGTTATCATTGATGCAAGTGTTATCCTTCCATCAAGACTCATTTTTTCAACAATTTCTCCATAAAACTCGATGGCTTTTCCTAGCGCTCCTTTAGAGCCAAGTACAGACAAAACTTTTAATGCAACATCTTTTGCCGTTGTCCTAACCTCAGGTATTCCTGTAAAAATAATTTTAATTGTCTCAGGCACATCAAACCATATTTTGCCTGTTTTCCATGCAAATGCAATATCTTTATCTCCCATTCCTTGACCAAATGCACCAACAGCTCCAACAATATTGTAATGGCTATCTGTTCCAACTGCCGTTATTCCAGGATAGATATGTCCTTCTTCTATCATAACATGTGAGCCGATTCCTCTATCAACATCATATACCCTTATTCCATTTTCCCTTGCAAATTTCCTGCATATTTGCTGATTGTTTGCATATCCAATTGTATTTGCAGGAGCATTACAGTCGAAAGTAAAGAAAGTGTGTGAGGAATCATGGATATAATTTCCATCGTAATGCTCCTTTAAATTTTTTACAACTTGAGCACCTCCAAAATCTCTAGCAGTCTTAACATCAATGTCCAGCCATATTTGAGAGCCAATCTCAACCCTTTGCTCTGTATGGCTCTGAAAAATTTTTTCAATTATCGTTGGCATTGAAAAAGGAAGACAAAAATCTTTAAAATTCTTTTCATATCAATTGCCTTGCATATCGCTCAGCGAGTTTAATATGAAAGCTTCCATTCTCAACAGCCCACTCTCCATGACCAGGATAAAGAGCATTGACATCAAGTTTTTTTATTCTTTCAATGGATTGGATTAACTCTTCTAAATCTCCTCCATAAAAATCTGTTCTTCCTATGCCTCCTCCACAAAATATTAAATCACCAGAAAACAATGATTTGCTTTTTTCCTCATACAAGCAAATGCTTCCTCTTGAATGCCCTGGAGTATGAAGGACAACCAATTCACTCTTTCCCAAGGAAATAATATCTCCTTCCTTTAATTTTCTGTCCACTTTCACTTTTTTTTGTTTAACACCAAAAAAACAGGAAGACCAATCTAAGCCCTCCTCTAAAGTTTCAGCCCCTTCTTCATGAATCATTACCTCAGCATCACAGAACTTTTTCAATGCATCGATTCCTCCAGTATGGTCAAAATGCTCATGTGTTAAAATGATGAAGGAAATTTCTTCCAAAGGACATGCTTCCTTAATTTTTTTGATTATGTAGTCTGCATAAAAGCCAGTCCCTGTATCGATCAATGCTTTTCTCTCATCAATTAAAAGATAAACATTAGAATCAAATCCAACACCAGGAATTGGAACAATTTGCATAGGAACGTAACAGTAATGCGTATAAAAAATTTTGAAAGATGGAGAGATGTGCAAATCATGCAAAATGGCGGA
>CAZHBO010000023.1:0-17133 GCA_964530745.1 uncultured Thermoplasmatales archaeon
GAATCCCGACATTTTTATATATCGTAATGCAATGTGGAGGAGAGGCGATAACTTGGAAAAAGTTGGTATCGTAGGATATGGGGCATATGTGCCCAGGTATAGAATAAAGGCTGAAGAAATCGCCAGAGTTTGGGGGAAAGATGGAAATGCAATCTCAAAAGGTCTCTTTGTTAAAGAAAAATCTGTTCCCGGTGTAGATGAAGATACCGTCACCATTTCTGTAGAAGCTGCCCGCCGTGCAATTGAATCATGTGGTATAGATGCAAAAGATATAGGGGCAATATATGTCGGCTCAGAAAGTCATCCTTATGCAGTTAAGCCAACTGGCACAATCGTTGGAGAGGCAATTGGCGCTACCCCCCACATGACAGCAGCAGACTATGAATTTGCCTGCAAGGCAGGAACGGCAGCAATCCAGACATGCATGGCTTTGGTGAAATCAAACATGGTAAAATATGGGATGGCAATTGGCTCAGACGTTGCTCAAGCAGCACCTGGAGATGCTTTGGAATATACTGCAGCAGCAGGAGGGGCAGCATTTATAATTGGAAAGGATAAAATCATTGCTGAGGTAAATGAAACAGTTTCTTTCACAACAGATACTCCTGACTTTTGGAGGAGGGAGGGACAGCCATATCCAGGTCATGGAGAAAGATTTACAGGACAGCCGGCATATTTTCATCATATTGTATCATGCGCAAAGAAATTGATGGAGAAGATGGGGACAAAGCCAGGGGATTACGATTATGCAGTCTTTCATCAGCCAAATGGAAAGTTTCCGATGAGAGCGGCAAAGATTTTGGGATTTTCGAAAGAAAAGGTTGAGGATGGACTTCTCTGCCCTCTTATAGGCAATACTTATTCAGGCTCAACAATGCTTGGATTATGCGCCATTCTGGACAAAGCAAAGCCTGGAGATAGGATTCTAGCAACTTCTTATGGCTCAGGTGCTGGCTCAGATGCCTTTGATATTACAGTAACAGAAGGAATTGAGAAGATAAAGCGCCAGAGAATAAGGGAGAGGATAGAGGTGAAGGAATATATTGACTATGCATTATATATGAAAAGGAGAGGTGAATTTCAATGAGAGATGTTGCGATAATAGGAATAGGAATGACTAAATTTGGTGAAATATGGGAAAAGTCATTCCGTGATTTGGTAGCAGAGGCAGGTGCAGAAGCCATCCATGATGCAGGGATAGAGGGGGCAGAGATTGATGCAATGTATATTGGAGGGATGTCAACTGGAAGATTCATTGGGCAGGAGCATCTTGGTCCTTTAGCTATAGAAGTTGCTGGTTTGGAAGAGCTACACATTCCATCTACAAGGATAGAGGCATCTGGAGCATCTGGAGGGGTTGCCCTTCACCAAGCATATTTGGCAGTTGCATCTGAAGCATATGATATAGTTGTTGTGGGAGGAGCAGAGAAGATGACGGACGTTATTGAAATGGAAGCGACGGAGATACTTTCATCTGTTGCAGACAGAGAGTGGGAAGCATTTTTTGGTGCAACATTCCCAAGCTTGTATGCAATGATGGCTCGCTACCACATGCATAAACATGGCACTACCAATGAGCAAATGGCTAAAGTGGCAGTCAAAAACCATGCAAATGCTACCTTAAACCCAAAGGCACAATTTAGAAGAGAGATTAGTGTAGAGGCAGTTTTAAACTCTCCAATGGTCGCAGAGCCATTGCATGTGCTTGATTGCAGCCCCATGACAGATGGAGCTGCTGCAGTGGTTTTAGCACCTATGGAAAAAGCAAAAGATTATTGTGATAAGCCAATAAAAATAATTGCATCTGAGCAGGCATCAGATACACTTTCCCTTCATGGAAGGAAGCGATTTGATTCCATTCCTGCCAGTATGGAAGCTGCAAATAAAGCATACAAAAAAGCGGGCATAAAGCCTTCTGATATAGATGTGGCAGAAGTTCATGACTGTTTTACCATTGCAGAGATAATGGCTATCGAAGATTTGGGATTCGTTAAAAAAGGGGAAGGAGGAAAAGCAATGGATGATGGGCTAACAGAATTGAAAGGCGAAATACCAGTCAATACTTCTGGAGGGTTGAAAGCGAGGGGACATCCCATAGGAGCGACTGGGATTGCCCAGGCAAATGAAATTGTCTTGCAATTAAGGCAGGAAGCAGGGGAAAGGCAGGTAAAAGATGCAAGAATAGGACTAATACATAATGTTGGAGGCGCAGGAGGAACTGCTGTCGTTCACATTTTGGAGGAGATATAATGGGAGTGCCAAGATATTGGAGGGAAATTCCTCAAAGGTACAACCTCATAGGAAAAAAATGCGGTGTATGTGGAAAAATTTATTTTCCTCCACGCTCTATATGCCCTCAATGCAGGAGGAAATCCATCGGGAAAATGGAGGATTATAAGTTAAAGGGAACAGGAGTCGTGGAGAGTTATACAATAATACATACTCCCCCTCCAGAATTTGAAGGAAAGGAGCCATATGCCATAGCAATAGTTAAAATGGATGAGGGATGCTGTGTTACAGGAGAAATCATAGATTGCGATTTTAGCGAAATACACATTGGCATGAAAGTTAAAGCGTGTTTCAGGAGAATACAGGAGGATGGAGAGAGAGGAATCATTTATTACGGCTATAAATTTAAAAAGAGCGAGGAAGATTAGGTGTGATTAACATGGTAGAGATACATATCCAAAACATAGTTGCTTCCACAGCAATAGCAAAAGAACTGGATTTGAATAAAATAGCGAAATCCCTGCCCTCTTCCAAATACGACCCAGATAAGTTTCCTGGTTTAATTTATCACATAAACAAGCCAAAGGTAGCATTTCTTCTTTTTCAGAGCGGGAGAATTGTGTGTACAGGTGCAAAGACAATTGAGGAAGTGCATAAGGCAATAGACATTCTATGTAAAACTTTAAAAAAAGCAGGACAGAACATTATTGAACCAGAGATAGAGATACAAAATATAGTTGCATCCGCTGATTTCAATACTAAAATAAATCTTTCTGAACTTTCCCTTTCTTTGGGCTTAGAAAACATTGAATATGAACCAGAAATATTTCCAGGAATGGTCTATCGCCTTGAAGAACTGGGCGTCGTTTTCCTGTTCTTCGGCTCAGGAAAAATAGTTTGCACTGGAGCAAGAAGAAAGGAAGACATTGAAAAAGCTATCAAAATTGTGATTGAGGAGCTTGGCTCGCGTGGGTTTTTGTAGAAAGTTTGGGAAAGATAGATATATAAGTTATTGTTACATAAAACAAAAACAGAGGCAATAAAATGGAAGGAACAGTAAAAAGATGGATGACATCTTATGGGTTTATAGAAGCAGAAGGAATGGAAAAAGATGTTTTTGTTCACCAGTCTGATGTGAAGTCAAACAAACCATTGATGACGGGACAAAAAGTAAAATTTGACGTAAAAGAAGAGCCAAGAGGACCGAAAGCAGTAAATGTTGAAGTAATAGAATAAAGTAAAAGCAAAATGCAAAAATCTTTCCCCTTTTTCTTTTTGAATTTTTTTATCTTTATTGATGTTGTTATGTTACCTTTTGTTACAAAATTATCTGAGAAAACAAAGATTGAAACAATAGGCATCCAGTCTGTTATATCTTCCGTATATCTAGATTGCAAAATTATTTAAGAAAAGATCTGTGAAGAAAAGTAGGAAATCATTTATAGACATTTCAGATTAATTATTATGCACGGTGATGAAAAAATGGTACCGATACCTCTTCCTATTATTTTATTTAAAGAAGATAAGTGGTGGATCGCTTTTTGTCCAATGTTAGAATTAGCCACACAAGGAGAAACAGAAAAAGAAGTAAAAGAAAATATGGAAGATTTAATTAAGGAATATATGGAAGATCCTGATACACCAAAACCAAATTTAGAAGTTTTTGAATCCATATCCATAACATTTTCACCTGTCCTTGTAAAAAATAGAGAACATGACAAAACTAAGACCTCTACCACAGCATAAAGTCATTGAAATCCTTAAGAGAAATGGATTTAAGAGGATGAGAACAAGAAGACATATAACTTTCAAGAAAAAAATAGAAGATGGAAAAGTTCTTACAACTTGGGTTCCTCTTCATAAAGAAGTGAGCAAATTTGTAATAAAATACATTATCAAACAGACTCAAAAGAAGCCTGAAGAATTTCTAAAAATCTAGAACAAAGTATCCTTGTTTCAATGATTGTCTTGACTAGACAAAGAAAGAAGGAATATACGGATAAGATAAAAGCAATAAAGTTAATATTCAAATGTGGATTACTGATTAACGAAAAAATAATATTTCTCGTTGAGGTATCTGAAGGAGGATGATATTTAGCCCAGGCATTGGGAAAAGCGTTGACGGAAAAATGCAATAGTTCTTTAGGATGAAACACCTTTCTTTCTAAGAAAGGGTTCATTGCAAAACTTTTTAAATGAAAGAAGATTGAAATATAATGAAAAAGGTCATTTGCAGAATCTGTGGTGTAAATGAAACGACTAATCCTGATGGAATATGTGATGATTGCAAACTTTCAATAATTTTCACAGATGACATTCCTCCCAATTTTTGATGCTTTCATACATAAAAATTTATTAATAATAGGCATTTAAAAATGAAGATGAAAATATATATGGAAACATATGGATGTGCCGCCAATCAGGGAGATTCTTCAATCATGAAAGGAATACTGCAGGAGAAAGGACATGAAATATGCGATGACATAAAAGATGCAGACTACATACTCATCAATACATGCATTGTTATCAATACAACCGAGCAAAGAATGATTCACAGGCTCAATACTTTCAAAAAAGATGGTAAGCCCATTATTGTTGGGGGATGCATGGCATCCGCCCTTCCTCATGTTGTTAAAAAAATTCTGCCAGATGCAGTGCTATTGCCACCAAAATATATTCATCATGTTGCAGATGTTGTAGACAAAAAAAATGATGGCTTCTTTCCAAAGCAAAAAGTTTTTGTTCCAAGGGAGATAAAAATAAAATTAAATTTTCCAATTTCGGATGGCTGCCTTTTTAACTGCTCTTATTGCATCACAAAAAAAGCACGTGGCAATTTAATTTCTTACTCGCCAGAAGGAATCATTGAAGATATTAAATTTGCTGTGAAAAATGGTTGTAAGGAAGTAAGATTAACATCACAAGATACTGCATCCTATGGTAAAGATACCAATGCATCCCTTCCATCTCTCATATCATCCATATGCAAAATAAAAGGAGAATTCCGCATAAGGGTAGGGATGATGCATCCTTTATCCGCTTATCCCATTTTCGATGAACTTCTGGATTCCTATGCAAATGAAAAGGTCTACAAATTTCTTCACTTGCCACTACAATCTGGCTCAGAGAGGATATTAAAAAAAATGAGGAGAGGATATAGCATAAAAAATTTTTTGGAAATGGTAAAAAAATTTAGGAAAAGATATCCTGATGGTATGCTTGCAACAGATGTTATTGTTGCATTTCCTTCCGAAAGCGATGAAGATTTTGAGAAAACTTATGATATCGTAAAAAAAATTCAGCCTGATGTTGTCAATGTCACGCGCTTTTCTCCCCGCCCATATACAGATGCAAAAAGGATGAAGGAAAAAATAGATACAAAAGTGGCGAAGGAGCGCTCCAGAAAAATGGCAGAACTTGCAGAAAAAATTTCTTTGGAAAGAAATAAAGCATGCATAGGAAAAGAATATGTTGCCCTCATAATTGAAAAACGGGGAGAATGGATGGTTGGCAAAACAGAAAACTACAGGTCAGTTTTCTTGAAAGATGGAGAAATAGGGGAATTTGTTGATGTAGAAATAGAAGATGCAACAGTAACTCACCTCATTGGCAATAGAAAACATCATATATAAAGAGAGTATGCTTATTACCATTTTGATGATAAAAGAAGGAAGTTTGGTGTTTCCGGGAGATAAACTCGCTACATCAGAAGAACTTCTCCCCGGCTATGGCACATATGATGCTGGAGGGGAGATTATCAGCACCCTCATTGGAAAATTTTTTGTGGACAGAAAGAGAATGTCTGCTGAAATTAAGCCCATCACCTCTATTCCTCTAATTTTAAAAGAAGGGGATGTTGCAATATGTGAGGTGAAGCAGCTCACGGAATCAATGGTCATTGTGGAGTTGCTTCACATAGCAGGGAAAGGAAGGGCTATAGCAGGAGAAAAAGATGGAGCGATTCACATTTCTAACATTTCCAGAGAATATGTTTCTCATCCTGGAAGAATGTACAGGATAGGAGATATTATCAGGGCAAAAATAATTCAGGTCGAGCCAGCCATTCAATTAAGCACTATAGATGAATCTTTCGGAGTCATAAAATCATTTTGCATGAATTGCAGAAGTCCGCTGGTTAGAAAAAATTCAATACTGGAATGCCCATCCTGTGAAAGGAAGGAAGAAAGAAAAATTGCTAACGATTATGGAGAAGGAAATATAGATGTGAGGTGAAAAAATGGAAGTGGTAATAAAAAAAAGCACAAAAAAAGAAATAGAATTTGAAGTAATAGATGAAAATACAATACTTAACCCACTAAAGCAAAAATTACTTATGAATAAAGATGTGGAATATGCGGAATGGACGGTTGAACATCCATTGCTTTCGAATCCTAAATTTTATGTAAGAGTTAAGAAGGGAGAGGCAAAGGAGGTAGTGAGAAAAGCAATCGAAGAACTCAAAGGAGAAATAGATGCGTTGAGAGAAACTTTGGAGGAATAACGCATATGCAAGTCCCTCCCCAAGAAAAAGAAGTGGGTATGGAGGTTTTTTTTACACCATATAAGGGCATAGGGGGAGTCATAAAGCAATTTCCAGAAGATTTTGTGGTAGAGGAAGTGCCTATTCTTCCGCCGCCTGGCGATGGAAATTATACCATTGCATTTGTGGAAGCGAAAAATTGGGAGACACATCAGCTCATTTATCATATGGCTCGCTCTCTTGGCATATCTGAACAGGCGATAGGAATCGCGGGCATAAAAGATAAAAGAGCTGTTACGAAGCAAGCGATGTCATTTCAATGTCCCATGGAAAAATTGAGGGGATTGAGCCTCCCCAGGGTGAGGGTTGGCATACTCTATCGCTCATACCATCCGATTTCGAGGGGGGAGCTCATTGGAAATATTTTTCGTGTTAAAATTAGAGATGCAGATATAGATGAAGAAAGAATAAGGCGTATAAGTGAGGATATAGAAAAGGCAGGAGGGTTTCCAAATTTTTTTGGCATACAGAGATTTGGAATAACCCGCCCGATAACACATCTGGTTGGAAAATATATAGTTCTGGGAGATTTTAAGAAAGCAGTAATGACATATATTGCCAATCCCGTAAAAGGAGAGGGAAAGGAAAGCTATGATGCAAGAAAATATTTGCAAGAGACGATGGATTTTTCTGAAGCATTGAAAATGTACCCAAAAAATCTTCTTTTTGAAAGAAAAATGATTTCCCATCTTTCGAAGAAGCCAGACGATTGGGAGGGTGCTTTAAAAAAAATATCAAAAAATCTGGTGAGAATTTTTATTCATGCCTACCAGTCTTTCCTTTTCAACAAAATTCTTTCAAAGAGGATAATGGAAGGAATTCCGATAAACAAGGCTATTGAAGGAGATATTGTCCTTCCTTGTGATAATGGAGTTATTGTGCAGAGCAGAAAAGGAATTATGGTAAATGAGAATAATAAGGAAAAAATAAATAATCAGATCGGGAAAGGAAAATGTTTTCCCACAGGGGCAATAGTTGGCTATGATACACCCTTTGCAGAGAAGAGAATGGGAGAAATTGAAAGGGAAGTAATGGAAAAGGAAGGAATATCTCAGAAAAATTTTATTATTTCTTCCTTGCCCTCTCTTTCATCCCCTGGAATGAGGAGGATAATTATCGCCCCTTTAAAAAGAATAAATTGGGTGATAGAGGATAATGAAATTAATCTTTCCTTTTTTCTCAGGAAAGGATGTTATGCAACCTGCTTGCTGAGGGAGTTCATGAAGGCAGATATTTATAGCTACTAGAGTAAATATTTTATCACCCTTTTACTTTCCCTTACGATAAAAATGGGTGAAATGGAAAAAAGTATTGAGGATTTTCAGGACGCGATGAAGGCACTCTCTAGAAAAAATAGGGAGACAATGAATCATTTCCAAGATTTTATGAAAGCAGTACAAAAGCCTTCCATTCTGGATACAAAAACAAAGGAACTCATTGCTCTTGGAACTGCCATAACAGCGAGATGCAAATACTGCATTGCTCTGCATGTTAAAAAATTGCTTGAGATAGGAGCAACACGTGAGGAAATATTAGAAGCATCTACAGTCTCCATTTTGATGGGTGGAGGTCCTGCTTTGACATATATTGCAGAGGTAAAAAAAGCATTGGATGAATTTGAAGGGAAATAAACCGTATTTGCCTGCCTTTCAGATAATTTCGACAGATTTATGTGAGGTACAAAATTACATTGATATGAGAAAAGGTATAACAATAACAGGAATTGCGGCATTATTGACGGGCGTGCTAATATCCTTGAGAGTAATTCCTTCATTAACAAATTTCTTTTCCAGCTATTTTCCAGAATATTCAAAGGCAGTTCTTTTGATAGCCGGCTTTTTACTACTGCTCACAGGTCTTTTTTCCAAGACTGATGTAACAAAAGCAGAATACATTAACCCCAATGATATGAAGAATTGCCCCAGTTGCGGAAAATTAATCCCATCGGATGCCTTTAGATGCCCGGAATGTGGAATAAGGTTCAAATCATTATATGAAAATCTCTAAATGCTTTTTGCAAAAGATTAAATTTCCTTCTCTTTCCCCTCAGCCAAAGCAATAAAATGTTCCATCCCTTCTTTTGCGCCTCTAGCAAATATAATATCTCCCTCCTTTAAAATTGTATCTCCCTCTGCGCCATATATCCATCTATTTTTTCTTTTGATGGCAATTATCCACATTCCTGTTTTTGAAGCCAGCTCTATATCTCCAATTTTTTTATTTTTTAGAACAGATGAGGGTGATATAACCACTCTAACCAAAACCTCTTTTGATTCCAGTACGCTTTCTTTTATTATTGGATGAAGTTCCACATCTCGCAACTCCACATCTGCTATTTCTCGGGCAGCATCTGCAATCATCTCGGAGCATATCCCCAGCTGAATCATTGCCAGTGCCTCATTTACCTCCAACTCTTCTTTTTTGACATCTCTGATTGCAAGTTCTTGAAAACTTGTATTAAGTTTATCAACAAAGTCTTCCAATTCATATACTTCCTTTGCAATTTCTTTATTATCGTAAATGAGGGAAGAATATGCAAGGTCCACCATCAACTCAGCCTTTTCCTTTAATTCTAAAAGCATTTCTTCTGCTTCTTTCTCGCTCATTCTAACAACCTTACCTCTCCCTTCAAAAATTTATTTAAATGCTTTAATCCTTCTTCAGGGCCAACACCAATCAGGATGTCACCTCTTTTAAGCTTTACCTCACCTTTTGGTCCATAAATCCATTTATCCCCTCTTCTTATTGCTACTATCCTGACGCCCGTTTCTGAAGATATTTTCAAATCTGCAATACTTTTATCACGGGCTGCAGAATCTTTTCCAACAACTATCTTTTTTATCATTTCATCAGATTCTCTCAACAAGCGGGGCAGTATGGGATGCGTTAATTTTACAGAGAGAAGCTTCACAATATCTCCCGCCGCATTTGATATTGTTTCCGCTGCCTCTGCAATCTGAAGTATTCCTGCAAGTTTTTCTGCATCCTCGGCGGAGCGGGCTGCAAGCATTGCCAAGATGCGTATTTGATAATTTAGTTTGTCCATGCGTACCTCCAAATATTTCACTTCCTCGCCTATTTCTCTGTTATTAAACAAAATGGCAGAATATGCAAGGTCAACAATAAGTTCGGAAATATTCTTCATCTCAACCAGAATTTGCTTTATGCTCACTGGTTCGTACTCTATTTCTTCAAATTCTGCTTCCTTCCACCGAGGTACTTTCATTTTATGATGCTATTAATTCATTTGTATATTTAAAAATTTCTAAGTTGTTAATCAAATTAGGTATAGGCAAAATTTTTTGACAGCTGTTGACTTAACAATAGTTAAATATTGCTTTTGTATATATGTTTATGAAAGTCTATTTGTGTGGTGAGAAAGGATGCTGTCCTTATGTTGAAGTAGGGGAAGAAACAGTTATCATAGGTGAGGAAGGAAATATGTGCACTCTGTCCAAAGACCAGTTCAATGCTTTAAAGGAAAAGATAATAAAGGGAGAACTATAAGCATTCATGGAAGGATTATCAAAACTTTGCCGCGACATCAGAGAAAATTATATTCCAAAGAAGGATAAAAAGCCGAGAGTATGGTCAGAGGATGACGTCTTAAATGGAAAAATAACAAAGGCTTTTGTGGTCATATTAAAAACAAAAGGATGTTATTGGGCTCGTCACTCTGGCTGCACCATGTGCGGATATTTTAAAGATAGCAACCCTTCCATTACAGAAAAGGACATCGAAGAACAGCTTGCATATGCCCTCTCTCGTTATCAAGGAGAGAAAATTGTGAAGATTTTCACCTCTGGAAGTTTTTTGGATGAAAGAGAAATATCGCCAGAAATGCAGGAAAAAATAATAAAAAAATTTTTTGAAAAGGCGGAGAAAGTATCCATTGAGACAAGACCGGAATTTGTCCCAGCTATAGAAAAAATTAATGCCAATAAAAAAATCTTGGAAATTTCCATTGGCTTGGAATCAGCAAATGATAATGTTCTGAAATACTCCATTAATAAAGGTTTTACTTTTGCAGAATGGAAAAAGGCAGCAGAAAAAGTTTTGGATGCAGGGATGCAATTGAAAACGTATTTGCTTATTAAGCCTCCTTTTTTGACTGAGAAAGAGGCAATAGAGGATGCCATCTCATCCACAAAAAAAATTGCTGATATTTGCAACACGATTTCATTTAATCCAACGGCAGTTCATGGGTATACCTTAGTCGAATACTTATGGAAAAGAAATTTATATCGTCCTCCTTGGCTGTGGAGTGTATGCTCGGTGTTAAAAAAAGCAAGGGAATTTTTTCACGGACAAATAAAATGCGATATTGTTGCAGGGGGAACAAAAAGAGGTGCCCACAACTGCGGAAAATGCGATAGAATTTTCTTAAATGCAATTAAAGATTATACTATAAGAAATAAAAACAATGCTTTTGAAAAATTAGAATGCGAGTGTAAGGAGGAATGGATGGATACATTAGAGATGGAGGGATTTTTGATTGGCTAGAAAGGCGCTCGCATTTTTCGTCTGTCTATTTTTATTTTTTCAGGTGTGACTATAACCAGATTTCTCCCCAGCCCGGCGATGTCTCCTCCTATATCCTTCACAACCCTCTTTAATTCGTTTGTAGTCCTTTCCAATTCCATATCATCATAGGAAAGAGGCTCTAAATCTAAGATAAGGATGTTTCCGTTGTAAACATGCTCCATGAAATCTTTTACGTCCTCGTATTTCTGCAATTCTGCAACCTTCACATACATCTCTGCCTCTTCTTCTACCACCTTACTGCCGTATTCGCTGAGGTCGATATATTCTCCTTCCTTCCTTTTTCCCTTGCCAAATATTCCCATTATAATCGCCATAGTGAATATATGAAGCATTTTTTTCTTTATAAAATTTTTCTATTTATAAAACGAAAGCAGGAAAACAACAGACATCAAGAACCATGTAATTGAACCAACATAGAGCCATGCATTGTATATTTCTGCTGTCACGCCAGCAATTATTAGAATCCATGGCAGGAATAGGCCAATGAATATCGCCAAAGCTTGCTTCATTTTCATCACGGGTGTATTAGCATTTCACATAAAAAATTTGGGATAGTAACAATAATAAATGACTTTTTGCTAATGGGCTATGGTATCCATAAGTAAGCCAAGGGGCACAAGAGATTTTCTTCCAGAGGAAATGGAGAAAAGAAGGGCGATGGAGAAAAAAATGAGGGAAGTTTTCGAAAAATATGGCTATGAAGAGATAGCAACTCCTACTTTTGAACACCTTGAACTCTTTACTTTAAAATCTGGAGAGGGGGTTATAGAAGAAACATATGCCTTTGCCGACAAATCTGGAAGGATGCTCGCTTTAAGACCAGAGATAACTGCTCCAGTAATGCGCTTTTATGTAGAAAAATTGCAGATGGCGCCAAAGCCTTTGAAATTATTTTATTTTGGAAACTGCTTCCGTTATGATAGACCTCAAAGCGGAAGATACAGAGAATTCTGGCAGATGGGCTGTGAGCTGATAGGATGCGACACTCCAGAAGCAATAGCAGAGCTTATTGCTTTAGCATATGATGTTTTAAAAGAAGCTGGATTAAAAAATATCATTCTCCGTATTGGAAACCTTGATTTCCTTCGTTCTTTCATTGATAAAATGGGAATAAAAGACAAAGGAGAAGTGATGCGCCTTATAGATAAGGAGGAGTATGAAAAGTTGGATGAGATGATTGGGGAGAACGAATATTATGAGGAATTCATGGAGATGCTGAAAGAAAAGGATATTACAAAATTAAAAAAATTTGGTGTAGAGACAAAAAAATTTGAAGATGTACTTTCATGGCTTTCTTTATTCAACATTCCATACAAAATTGATCTCTCAATTGCAAGAGGGCTTGACTATTACGTTGGCATCGTTTTTGAAATAGATGCCCCTTCGCTGGGAGCGGAAAAGCAGATATGTGGGGGAGGATCGTATAAATTAATTTCATTGCTTGGAGGAAAGGAAGTTCCAACTGCAGGATTTGCCCTTGGCTTCGACCGCATCTTACTTGCTTTAGAAAAGGAAGGTTTTGTGTTTTCGCCATCAGAAAAACCAGTATACCTTCTTCCCATTGGAGATGAAATGAGGAAGGAGGCGGTTACTCTTGCCATGGAATTGAGGAATGAAGGAATCAAGGTGGAGATGGATTTGATGAGAAGGAGCGTGCAAAAATCATTGCAATATGCTGATAAAAGGGGAATGAAAAAAGTCATAATTTTGGGAGAAGATGAATGGAAAAAAGGCACAGTGAGCATAAAGGACATGGAGACAGGGAAGCAAAAAGAAGTGAAAAAGGAGGAATTGCTCATCCATTTGTAAAAATAATTTTTAAGCTATTCAAAACTTCTTGTAAGCGTAACATATTAAAATAGGAACATATTCATTTTTCATACGCCTTTTTTCTGGGCAAAATTGATACTATGAATATCCTTTTAGTTTCAAAATACACTTTGTAAGTATATAATCACCAATTCTAATCCTATAGACTGATTCCAACCCTTTTCAGCCTTATTGGTCAAAAAGATTTCAAACATTAATTAAACCCCCTTAATATCTCTCCAAGGTCGATATTTACCCCCCTCTATCTCTTTTTCTGCCATTCTAATCTCCTTTAATTATTTCTAAATCGTGATATATCTTCATTAATGGGAAAGCTCTCCACTTTGCCTATGTGATAATCAATTGTGCCAGAGTCTCTTCAGATTGGTCAACAGCAATTACCTTCACACTATCTCAATCAGTCCTTTTGTAATAAAGCCAGTACCTGCTCCAACATCGGCAGCTATTTTGCCTGGTTGCACATCCAATATGGAAAAAATTTTGCTTCTAATAGCATCTGAGAAGAATCCTTTTTGCATCTCATCCCATCGGTGAGCCACTTTATCAAAATAATCCTTGCTATTCATTGCTTTTATAAATCAAAGTTCCTGCTTTTTCCTGCAATGCATCCCATGCATCCTTAATGGAGCAAATAATTGCTTTTTTACCTCCATTTCTGAGAAATCTTATTGCAGCCAGAATTTTCGGGCCCATTGAGCCAAGCGGAAATTGCCCATCATAATAATATTCCTCAATTTCATTTAAAGAAACCTTTTTCAACTTCTTTTGATTTTTTGAGCCATAGTTAATATAGACAGCATCAACATCTGTTAGAATGAGGAGGACATGGGCATCTATTTCTGTTGCAAGACGCTCAGATGCTAAATCTTTATCTATGACGGCTTCCCTACCTACAAGCATTCCATCCTCTTCCACCACAGGAATGCCTCCTCCTCCTACTGCAATGACGATTACGCCATCATCAATTAATTTTTTTATAATTGCTCCTTCAATAATTGAGATGGGATCAGGAGAAGGAACAACTATTCTCCATCCTCCCTTTTGCCTGCTCATTCTATATCCCTCCTTCAAGCGGAGGATTGCCTCATCATATTTATAAATGGGACCAACCGGCTTCGTTGGGTTTTCAAAGGCGGGGTCATTTTTGTCAACCAATACTTGGGTAACTATACTCGCCACTTCTTTATCTATGCCTTCCTTTTTTAGCACGTTTAACATGCATTGCTGTATCATGTATCCAATTTGTCCCTGAGACTGAGCGACGCAAATGTCGAGAGGCATAGATGGAGCTACACTTTTTGCCACTTCTTGTTGAAGAAGAATTGAGCCGACTTGAGGACCATTTCCGTGAGTAATGACGACATCCCATCCATTTTTTATCATTTTTATAATACTTTTGACTGTTTCCATTGTCGTTGAAAATTGCTCCTCGCTGGTCCCCTTTTGACCTGGCTTCACCAAAGCATTTCCGCCAAGCGCAACAACGGCTTTCATAATTGGTATAGCCCTTTGATATATAAATTAACAGCAATTAAGCAGGCAAAGAAAATTTTATATAGTGATATTGCATAGCGTGCCATATGCTATCAATAAACGCAATATGCAGGAGATGCCATCTTGCAAGGTTTATGGTTATATGTATTAGCTGCATGTTGTTAAGCACAATAATTCCGAGTGTTGAGACCAACATTATGGGCACAGAATTAAAATATAATTCAATTTTGCAAGGGAATAAAATTTATGTTGGCGGCAATGGAACAAATAATTACTCAAAAATTCAAGATGCCATTGATAGTGCAAATGATGGAGATGTTATCATAGTATATCCTGGATTTTATGAAGAACATTTGATAATAAAAAAGGCAATACGAATTTGCGGAAGCGGATGGAAAAATACCATCATTGATGGAAGTAGCAAAGGAAATGTTATTTCAATATACCATGACAATGTAATCATAAACAATTTTACCATAAAAAATTGTGGGGAAATTAGTTCGGTCATCCGTGTAGATAATTGCAAAAATGTTACCATAAGTAATAATTTTATAACATCAATTGAAAGGCACACAGGAATAGATGTCCATCCCTCTGGGATGATACAAATGCACAACATCCATATTTATGGAAATATTATCAATAATTTCATAAGTGGAATCGAATTTTCCTGCAGTAATAGTCAAATAGAAAACAATTTGATAGAAAACACCACTTATGCAATTGGTTTAGGAGGAAATAACTTAACAATTTCCAAAAACATCATCAGAAATTGTTCAGATGGAATTTCTGTTTGCTTTGACAATGAAAGAAATTTAATCATACAAAATAAGATATTAGATTGTTCAACTGGCATATCGCTGGAGGGAGAGGGGAATATAATAAAATGCAATGAATTTATGAGAAACAAATATGGTATATATGTATACATGGGTAAAAATAATTTAATTCATTCAAACAATTTTATAAAGAATGGCATAGGTGCTTATTTAGAAGGTTGGCTGGCTGATTTACCACTAATAAACGAGTGGAAAGAAAATTACTGGTATAATCATAACGGTTCTTTACCAAAGATTATTCTTGGGAGAATAATATGGGGCGGCTATCCACGTGGTCATTATAAACATGCCCCATGGATAAATGTCGACTGGCATCCTGCAACAGAGCCGTATGGACGGTAATTAACAGCAACTATTTATAACCCTGCTTTATTGAAATATAAATGCGGGATGAGATAAGGGAAAAGATAGGCAGGATAGGCGAGAAGGCAATATCCACACAATTTGCAAGAAATGTTATTCATCAATTAAAGAACAATAAAATTTTCACGCTTGTTTATTCAGAAATTGAGCGCATTCATGCAAAAAAAATGCTGGAGGAGATAAAGAAAAGACCTGTTCCAACGCATCTCGCCATCATTATGGATGGAAACAGGAGGTATGCATTGAAAGAAGGACTCGACCCGCAGGAAGGGCATAGAAAAGGTAAGGACAAGCTGGAAGAAGTGATAGAGTGGTCTCATGAGGTGGGAATAAAAGCTCTCACCGTATATGCTTTTTCAACAGAGAATTTTAATCGACCAAAGGAAGAAGTAGATCATCTAATGAAATTATTTGAAGAAGATTTAAAGAAGATTGCATCTGATAAAAGAACACATGAAAATAAAGTTAGGGTCAAAGTTATAGGACAACTGGAAAGATTGCCGGAAAGCGTGAGAAAAGAGGCAGAAAAAGTAATGGAGCAAACTAAGGGTTATGATAAATATTATTTCAACATTGCCATTGGCTATGGAGGGAGGGAGGAAATTGTTGATGCCGTTAAAAAAATAGCATATGATGTCAAAAAAGGAAAAATGAGTCCCGATGAGATCAAGGAGGAGGTAATCTCATCATATCTTTACACCTCTGATGTCCCGGATCCGGACTTAATACTCCGTACTTCAGGCGAGGAGCGCATTTCAAACTTTCTTTTATGGCAGCTTGCCTATTCTGAACTTTACTTCTCTGATGTTTACTGGCCTGCATTGAAAAAAACTGATTTTTTGAAAGTCATTCAGTCATATCAGAGGAGGCAGAGGAGATATGGAAAATAGAATCGCTCCCATTATTTTCATTTTCGGTATCATATGCATCATTGCAGGCATTGCCATGGGAGAAGGAAAAGCAGGAATTTTTATCATTTTTCCTTTCATTTATGGAGAAGGTTTGCTCATGTTCATTGGCATAATTTTAATTTTCATTTCCTTTGCTGTCTTCATTTTCTCACAATTTCATTTGCCAGAAAATGTGACGACAGAAAAACATGCAGGAGGTCTAATTTTAATAGGTCCCATTCCAATAATTATATCTTCCAGCTGGAAAATGGCATTGTTTCTTCTTGCCATTGCAATCATAATCATTTTGCTATTTGCATTCTATGCAATATATTGAAAAAAAGACGGCACTAAATACCTAAAATATCCAGCATTCTAAAAATTGGCAAATGTTTATATTACG
>CAZHBO010000024.1:0-9657 GCA_964530745.1 uncultured Thermoplasmatales archaeon
CCTCCATCTCGGGCAGACCGCATTGAAAATGGGCATCGAACCGTCTTCGCTGAAGGTCAGAAACGGAATATTTGGAGCAGAGATGTTTACATCTGGAATGAAGGAGAAAATAAAGGAGATGTGGGATATGGATGTGCATGATATATATGGATTGACTGAGATGTGCGGTCCAGGTGTATCTGCCGACTGTGATGTCCATGACGGTCTGCATCTCTGGCAGGACCATTTTCTGGCAGAGGTAATAGACCCGAAGACAGGAGAACAACTTGGCTCTGAGGAGAGTGGAGAACTTGTTCTTACAACGCTTACTAAGGAGGGAATGCCAATTTTGCGATATCGCACTAGAGATATTACTTTTTTATATGACTCATCTGAATGCGATTGCGGCAGGACACATATACGTCATGCTCCCATAAAAGGAAGGAGCGATGATATGGTAATTATAAAAGGCACAAATATTTTTCCAGGGCAGATAGAAGAGGCAATAATGAGGCATAAGGAAATGGCAGGGGACTGGGCTATGATAATCGAAAGGACAAATGATACAGATACACTGATAATAAAAGCAGAAACTAAAAAGAAAGTTAGTAAAGAAGAGGAAGAAAGGATAAGAAAAGAATTAACAACATCAATCCAAGTTATAACAACCCTCACTCCTAAAATCGAAATCCTTCCTCCAGGCAGCCTTCCCAGGGAAGGAATCAAAGCAAAGAGAGTTTTTGACAGGAGGGTAAAATGAACAAAAAAATTTTTGCCTCTATTTTCATAATTTTTCTGTTAATAGGTACAGCATCAGCACTTCCGTCCCATAAAGAAGAGATTGTATTAATAACAGGTTTTGAGCCATTTGGAGAAAATGCAGTAAATCCATCCATGATGGTCGCAGAGCGCTTAAATGGTACTCATATAGGAAATAAAAGAATATATAGCATAATCCTTCCAGTCATTTATTTTAAATCTGCTGAAATAGTAAGAAAAAAAATGGATAGTTTGTCCCCAAAAATAGTCATCTGTCTGGGCTTAGATAATAACTCTCATTCAATAAAAGTTGAAAAAATAGCATGGAATGTAATTGCATCCCTGCAGCCAGATAATGAAGGGACAATCATCCTTTTCCGCCCAATAGCATTTGCCCCTCTATTCCTCCTCTCAAATCTTCCTGTAATGAAAATAGTAAATGAAATAAAGGAAGCAAATATTTCTGCCAGCCCTTCAATTTTTGCCGGCACATTTATTTGCAATGAAGTATTTTACGAAACATTGTTGTATGGTAAAGAAAAAGCGAAGATAGGATTTATACATGTGCCTAATATTCCATCTCAAAACCCAAATGGAATGGAATTGGATAAAATTGTAGAGGCTATAAAAATTGCAATTTCCGCCTGCTGATCATTCCCATTTTTTGAGATATATCTCAAAAATTGTTCCGCCTCCTTTTCTATCTTTAACTTTAATAAAACCTCCATATCCTTCAACTATGGTTTTTACCAGATGCAATCCTAGCCCGCTTCCAGGACTGTCCTTTCCTTTAACCCCAAAAAGGAACAGGGATTCTTTTAATTCTTTAGGTATCCCCTTTCCATCATCCTCTATCGACACTTTACAAAAATTATCCTCTTCCTCTACAGATATTTCTATTTTACTGCAACCTGAATGGGTGATTGCATTTTCAATTATATTGGAAAATATGTTTTCTGCCATATCATCAGCTATCACGTCTATACTCCTTCCCTTATAAAATATGCGTATTCCTTTTCGTGTTGCAGCATGTGCATACTCTCTTATCGCCTTTCTTACAACATCTTCAATATTTTTCCTGGAAAGTCTATGCTTTTCTCTCGCTTTACTTAATGCTCTTACTCTGTCTAATAAATTCTGGGAAGCCTTTACAACTTTAAGAATTCTTTCCACATATTCCTTTTGCTCCTCCGTCAGATCCATGTCTCTCAAAATTTCTAAGTAGCCAATGGCAATTTGGTTTCTATTGTTTATGTCATGTCTCATTAAAATATTGTATGCCTCAATTTTCCTCTCTGCATCCTTTATTTCAGTCACATCTCTTATTATTCCATAGTATCCAATTACCTCTCCATTGCTGTCCGTTTTTGCAGTGGTGGTTAGCAGACAGTCCAAAACCTTTCCGTCTTTCCTTTTAAACTTTACTTCGTAGTCCTTTACAAAACCATCCTTCTCTATTTTCCTTTGGAACTTCTCTCTATCCTCTTTATTTAGATACATGTCGCTTGCGTTCATCTCTAAAAGTTCTTTCTTGGTGTAGCCAAATAGCTCCTCACCCGCCTTATTTATATCCAAAATTTTTCCATCTTTGGTAGTTATATATACTACATCTTTTGAACTTTCAAAAAGTTCCCTGTATTTTCTTTCTGATTCCTTCAAACTTTCTCGTGATTTTTTCAATTCCTGAACCATCCTATTGAATGCATCTGTTACCATCCCTATCTCATCCCCACCTCCTCCTTTTATTTTGTATTCAAAGTTTCCTTTTGCAACCTCCTCCGCTCCCTTCTTCAATTTTTCTAAAGGAGTGGTGATGGATTTAGAAAATATTAGGCTTAATGTAACTCCGAATATCCCCAGAACTGCAATTGCCATATAAACTCCATTTCTTAAAGAGATGATCGGCTGCATTATTCTTCCTTTTTCTATCAGAAAAGCAAGGCTTCCATTTATCTCTCCTACAGGGGCATATGCAACATAATATCTCTTTCCATTTATTTCTATTTGGCGGACATTTTCAGTACCGTTAATCATATCTTCTCCAGCTTTTTTTAATCCGCTAATATTCATAATATTTATCTCACGAAATGTGTCGTTCCATTTTTTTCCTTCTGCCGTATACTCCGGATGAACGATAATGTTCCCATTGTTATCCACTAAAATTGCATACCCTGCCCCTATAAATCTAGTATCCAGAATATCCTGTTGGATGGTTTCCAGCAGCAAGTCGAGTCCCACCACTCCAAGAAATTTTTTATTTACATATACGGGTGTGGCGACAGTAGTAACAAGCTTTCCTGTATTCGCATCGATATATACTGGAGTCCATATTGTATCATTTTTTTCTTTTGCAAGAGTGTACCAAGGTCTCATTCTATGATCAAATGGTGCTTTTTCTTTAATAATTGATGCAATGGGCTTATCAAAGAAGACCACACCTGATTCTGTTCCAAGATAAGCTAGTTCAATCTTTTCTCTTTTTTGTGAAACAAGTTGCAAACCTCTCCATACTGCCTCATAATTTTTTATCTCCTCTCTATGCTCATTATATCCTGTTCCATTTGGGCTTATCCATATATATGAATAATTTGCATATCCATCATTACTGCCCCATACATTGGCGATGTATGATGCAAGGGATTCTGCACTGGTTTTAAATTCTAAAAACTCTTTTCCATATAAATCTGATTTGCCCTTCACAATATCAAGTAAGCTTTCCATTGACTTATCTTCCAACTCTTCCATATATCTCTCAGTCAAAAGATAACCCATTCCTGTCACTGGAATTATAGAAAATAGGATAAGGATAAGCATTAATCTTCCTTTTAAGCTGAGCCCTTTCATATTCATTTATATGCCCAAGTCAATTGCCCTTTTTGCTAAACTCTTTCCTCATATATATTTATTGTTGATTTTTCACTCTTTCTATTCTCATTCCCTTATATTCCAATTCCATCGATCTCTTTACAATGCACTTCATTTGTACTGGGGATAAAGATAGTTGCCTCTCTATCTCTCTGCTTAACTCTCCCTCACCTATCATATCCAAAATTTTTTTCTCAAGATTGGCGAAATCCTCATCGCCCATAAGGGCTATAGAAAAAACATCTCGAAGCATGTCTACAGATGATATAACTTTTATATGGAAAGAGGCATAAAAGGCATGGTATTCCTTTCTCGCTTTCCCTTCCTCCATTCTCCACCTTGTTTCCACCAACTTCACTTTTTCAAAGAATCTAAGAGCATTTTTCCCTTCCTCTCCATACTTTTCCTCTATATCCTCCAATAATTTCCAATCCTGACAAACTTCTTCAAAAACATTTCTTTTTACTTCAGAATCAAAAGCTCTCATGAGCCATACTAAATCTGTGATATCATTAATTAACTTTGCCTGCATCATATTTGTTTATCGCTAATTCATTTAAATTTCTATGGGTTTGTGCAATTGCAACACCTATAATAATTAAAATTCCAGATAAAATCATTGCTGGAGTGATACGCTGTTTAAGCAGTATATAAGAAAAGAGCGTAGCAAATACTGGTATTAGGTATATGAAGAAAGAGAGGCGAGAAACTTCCATTTTTTTCATTGCAGTATACCAGAAAATGAAGGAAATGAATGTAGAGAAAATTGCGAGGAATGCAATCATTATCCATGAATCAAAGGAGAAAGAAATGGTGGGTTTTTCTATGAATGGAACAACGATAAAAAGGAAGAATGTTCCAAAAAGAGAGGAAAAGGAGATAAGCTGAATTGGCGCATATCCTTTATTCAAACAATATTTTGCTACTATTCCTCCAATTGAGTAAGAAATGGCAGAGAAGAGAATCATTATATTTCCTATAGCCGTGCCGCTTTCAGGACTTTTTATATTTAATGCAAGGATTGTGCCCATAGAGGCGAGGAGTATGCCGCCCACTTTTCTTTTTGTAAGAGGCTCATTAAGAAATGATGCTGCGAGTATGATGGTGAATAGCGGACCTGTTGATTGTAAAATACTGCTTATCGGGGCAGAAGTATACACCATGCCAAAATTTTGAAGGCTAATTGGGATGGCTACACCAAATAACCCAAGAACTAAGAATATCCATATATTGTGGATTCTCAATCCTTTTTTTCCATATATGGCAAGAAGAGCTATAAAAAAAAGAGGGGTTGCAATTGCATATCTATATAATGCCAAAAGTAATGGGGGTACAGCATCCAAGCTTATAGTAGTTATTGGAAATGAAAGACCCCAGAAAAGGGAAGCACAGACTGCAATAATAATGATGTAACCCTTCACAACATGAAATGGAAAATGCGGTTTTAATAATAACGTAAAAATGATTATATAGACATTTCATATCCAAAATCTATGGGAAAAGGAATAGGCTTTGGAAAGGTCATTCTTTTTAACGAGCACTTCGTTGTCTACGGAATCCCCGCAATTGCATCTGCCATAGATAAAAAAACGATAGCAGAGGTAAGGCACCTTCCCAGAAAAGAAATTATCATACATGATGAGAGGGATGCCACCCCTGGATATAAAGAGGAGAAGAGGGAACATCAGAAAGAATCTTTGCAATTCATTTTAGAGGCAATGGGAATAGAGGATGGCTTGGAGATTGTGTTAAAAGGTGATCTAAGGGCAGCAAGCGGCGTGGGGGCAAGTGCTGCAAGCTGTGCAGCCATTGCAAGGGCGATAGCAGATGAATTTGGTATGGAAATTACAGATGAAAGAATAAATGAGATAGCATATGAAGGAGAGAAAGGATACCACGGCACTCCTTCAGGCATTGATAATACTGTCGCTACATTTGGCGGACTTGTATGGTTTGAGAAAGGCAAAAAAATGGAGAGGTTGCAGATAGATAAGCCTGTTGAAGTTGTTATGGGAGATACTGGCATTGTTGCAAATACAAAAAAGGCGGTTGCGGGAGTAAGGGAAAGGAAAGAAAAATATCCTGAGAAATATAAAAGGATATTCGAGAGAGCCAATGAACTTGTTCATGAAGCAAGAGATGCTTTATTGCATTTGGATTGGAAAGCAGTGGGTGAGCATATGGATAAAAATCATGAATTGTTACAGGAAATAGAGGTTTCATCAAAAGAACTCGATTTTTTGGTTGAACTGGCAAAGGAAAATGGGGCATATGGAGCAAAAATGACAGGTGGCGGCTTAGGTGGATACATGGTTGCTTTGACTCCCGGAAAAGAACTGCAGGAAAATGTGGCAAGGGCAATAGAAAAAGAAGGATTTTACGCTTTGAGAACAAGAATAGGGATATAGGCAAAAAATAAAAAGAATGAAATGCTTTCTTTTTATGCTTCAAGGAGAGATTTTGAAAAAGAGAGGAGAAGAAATGGTGGTAGGTATCATATCAGACACACATGATAATATGCCAGCCATTGAGAAAGCAGTAAATTTTTTTAATGAAAATAATGCCTTCCTTGTATTGCATGCTGGGGATATTGTTTCTCCATTCACTGCAAGGATATTTCAGAAGTTGAAAGGAAAAATGATTCTCATATTTGGAAATAATGATGGTGATAGGCTTTATTTAAAAAAATTATTTTCACCATTTGCAGAGATTCATAATGATCCATACATAGGGGAAATTGAGGGGAAAAAAATTGCAATGACTCATAAGCCAGAGATAGTGGATGCCCTTTCCTTAAAATATGATATAGTTATATATGGTCATACTCATGAAATTGAGATAAAAAAAGAGGACTCATTCATTATAAACCCTGGAGAATGTTGTGGATATTTAACAGGCAAGAAAAGCATTGCCCTTCTCTTTCCGCAAAAAATGGATGCACAAATTATTTACCTCTAGCAGAGCATTTGATGCTGCACACCACACAATTTCCCCCACACGGATCGAAATGAATAGAGGTTTTATAATTGAGAGACTTTTTTACCTCCTTTTTTATTTCCTCCCATATCTCATGGGTTTTTTCAACCGACATTTTTTTATCTACAACAAGATGCATTTTTATTTCCTTTCCATCAGCGAGCGTTAGTATATGCAAATCATGAAATGAAATGACATCCTTATTTTTCTCAAGAATGGATTCAATGACCCTCTCTACTTCCTCATTTTTTCCTTCCTTCGGCTCTATGTGCACCACTGGAATGTAAGAAAAATTCCTCACTTTCTCCTCAACCTTATCAGCCAATTTATGTGCTTCCTCAACTGTCAAATCTTTTTCCACTTCTAAATGAAATGAAACAACTTTCTCCGTGCCATAGTCATGGAATAAGATGCCATGAACACCTTTCACTCCCTCTATATTTTTTACTATTTCCTCAAGCCTTTTTTCATCTTCTGGAAACTTTATACCCAAAAGGCGGTCGCCAGCGTGCCTCCCAATGTCGTATCCTGTATAGATAATTACTAAAGCAATTGCGATGCCGAGCAATGGGTCAATCCATCCATAGCCGAATGGTGCCATGAATATACCAATAGCAACCGCTATGGATGTTAGAGCATCACTCCTGTGGTGCCATGCATCTGCAATCAACATCTCATTTCCAAACTTTTTTCCTAGATGTATACCATAGCGAGCAAGCTCCTCTTTCATGAGGGCAGTAATTAAAATAATGATTCCAATGAGATACGCATTTTTTTCTACGATAAGAAATTTTTTCATAAGCAATCTTTCGCCAGATTGCTGAATAAATGTTAGCCCAACCACAATTAACAGAACTGCTATTATTAAAGATGCAATATACTCTACCCTCCCATGACCGAAGGGATGGCGCTTATCAGGCGGTTTTTTATAGGTATGGGACGCCCATAATACTATGCCGGATGTGGTTATATCAGAAAAAGTATGGAATGCGTCTGTCATTAGAGAGATGCTGTTTATAAGCAAACCAAAAAAAATTTTTATGATAAAAATTGCGGTATTTATGAAAATGCTTGCAAATCCTTCTTTGTATCCTGCCATCGCCTTCTCATCTTTTTTTCTGTTGTACACCAATAAAGGAGTAGCATATTCAGATATAATATTTTCCATAAACCACAATTAAATATCTCTATTTGTTTACACATTGTGTTTGAAATAAAAGAAAGGGATGCTTTAGGTCGCATTTGCAAGCTTTATACAAAGCATGGTGTTATTACAACCCCTACAGTTCTCCCAGTTATAAATCCTCATTATATGCCCATTCTGCCAAGAGAAATGAAAAAAATAGGGGCACAGGCAATTATCACAAATGCTTATATCATATATAAAAGTAAGATAAGGCAAGATGCTTTAGAAAAAGGGGTGCATCGCCTTATCAACTTTTCTGGTCCAATAATGACAGATTCAGGCTCTTTCCAGATGTATCAATATGGCATTGATGTGGACCCTATAGAAATAGTGGAATTTCAAAGAGAAATTGGGAGTGATATTGGCACCATACTGGATGTTTTCTCCGCAGATGCATCCTTTGAAGAAGCAAAAAAGGAGGTTAATGAAACAATTGAAAGGGCAAAAAAAAGCACAAAAATAAAAGGAAAAATGTTGCTCGCCTGTACAGTCCAAGGAGGTGTTTATCCTGAATTAAGGAGAAAATGTGCAAAGGCAATGAAAAAAATTGATGCAGATATTCATCCCATAGGAGGAGTCGTGCCTTTAATGGAAAAGCAAAAATACAGGGAGCTTGTAACAGCCATTATCGCATCTAAAAAAGAGATACCACCATCCCGTCCTGTCCATCTTTTTGGGGCAGGTCATCCTTTAGTTTTTCCTATTGCTGTTGCCCTTGGTTGCGATTTGTTTGATTCTGCTGCATACATTAAATATGCAAAAGATGGGCGCATGATTTTTCCAGAAGGAACTTTTCGTTTGGAAGAAAAAGAGGAGCTGCCATGTCCCTGTAAGATTTGTAGTAAGTACGATGTAAAGGAATTGCTAAAGATGGAAAAAGATGAGAGGACTCGTTGTATAGCATATCATAATTTATATCAGACGTTCGTGGAAATGAAAAAAGTGAGGGAAGCAATTAGGGAAGGCAGTTTGTGGGAAATGGTTGAGCGTTATGCAACAAATCATCCTTTTTTAATGGATGCAATGGAAGTATTAAAAAAACAAAAAAAATGGCTGGAGAAATGGGAGCGCATATCAAAGAAAAGGGCATTTATGTACACCGGGAGATATTCTTTCCATCGCCCCATTGTTTATAGATTTCATAAAAGATTGATGGAAAGATATTCTTTTTCATATTCTACATCCTTTCTTTTTGAAGAAAAAGGAAAGCCATTTACTTCTTACTTGCCAATCATAAAAAGATTGAAAGCGAATTGCATCATTTCATCTCCCCTTGGTTTTATTCCTGCAGAATTGGAGGATGTTTACCCTGTATCACAATCTGTTTTTCCTTCCTCTTTAGACAGTGAAAGTAAGAGAATCGTCAGCAATTTTAACAAAAAATTTATGGAAAGATTTCCACAATTAACAAAAAAAATGCCAGAAAAAGGAAATGAGCAATTTGATTTACAAAAAGTAAAGGCGATTGCAGATTTCCAATTTGGAAAAGGGGCAGGAGATGCACTATTTAATGGCGAAATAAAAATAATAAAATCAAAAAAGACTGGGAAGATAAGAAATGTGTACACCAACGAAAAACATGTTGTTTCTATGAGGGCATCTGATGGATTCTTTACTTTAAAAAAAGAAGGAGGGAATTTGTTGCATAAAGCATTTTTGCCGCCAAAACTTCGTATAATCATAAAAGAAGAGGCGATTCCTTTTGTAAAGAAAGGAAAAAATGTATTTGCAAAATTTGTTCTGGATTGTGATGAAGAACTCCGCCCTTACGATGAGGCATTGATGGTGAGCGAAGATGACGAGCTAATAGCCATAGGACGATGCCTTATGAATAGGGAGGAAATGTTGTCCTTTGAGAAAGGAATTGCAGCAAAAACAAGGGAAGGATGTTA
>CAZHBO010000024.1:9757-16120 GCA_964530745.1 uncultured Thermoplasmatales archaeon
ATCATGGACATATGCCCATACTGCAAGAAAGAAATCAAGGATGATGAGGAAGCAATTCCTAAAGAAGGAAAATGGTGGCATAAAGACTGCCTTCGCATATGGCTAAGGAAAAGTAAAGGATGCTAAATTAATCTTGCACCTTTTTTATCTATTTCGCATGTATACACTTTTCCATATTTTGAAAGGGTTTTTACAAGCTCATCTGTGTCTCCCATAGCAAAAACCGAATTGCCAAGCATGCACATAGATGCCATTCCATGCTTGCTCGCTGTTTCCACAGCATCCTTTATTTTGCCTTTCATTAAACCTGTTTCTTCAGCGAATTTTTTTGATAGCATGAAAAAATTCTCAAGCGTTGAGTTTGCAAGTATCTCTTTCATACACTCCCTTCCAACCCTTTTTATTCTTTGAGAAATTTCCTTGTTTTGCAATATTTCCCTTGTGTTAATTCTTTCTCCAATGACTGCCAGAACTAACTCTCCTTCTCCTTCTATATTCTTTATTTTTCCCTCCATTCCCTCTTCTACTCTAATCTCTATTCCTCCTTTTGCCGAGGTAACAACATCCCCCAAGCCAGTGGAGCATTTTATCTCTGCAATATGGGCTGCTTTTATTGCATCTTGCCTTGGCATACTAAAAAGGGATGCAATAGCTAATGTTGTTGCAAGTGTTCCTGCCGCACTCATACCAAATCCTTGAGAGATGGGAAGTTGCAGGGATATATTCGCTATTGCCCCCTCCTTCTTCAACATTTCTTTCATTGCTGTCTCTGTAACCTCCCCTCTCTTTCCATTAACAATAGCTTTTATTTCTCCCTCGCTTATCTCCACTTCTGCTGTTGCCCCTAAAGAAATGCATATTCCAGCTCCTCTTGAGCCGGATTTTATTGGGTCATCATATAAACAAATCTCGAAAAAGCCTGTTATATGTCCTGGACAAAAAGCCTTTGCTTTCATGCTATGCAATCAAAAATTTTCTCTGCAATCTTTTCTTTACTCCCCTTAGCAATAACGACTTTTTTTTCTTTATTAATAATCCATGCTTTCATGTAATCGCTGCCTATGCTTTTTGTTGTATTTGCAACTATAAAATCCAGCCCATCTTTTTTAAGGCGTTCATATGCTTTCTCTTTTATGCCTTCATCCTTTGCTTCTAGTTTAAATCCCACGATAATGCTCCCAATTTTTTTCAGCAATGGATTGATGCGAGGGATAGGGAACAAATGCAAATCCATTTCTTTTCCAGAGGAAATTTTTCCTTTTCTTTTACTTGGCATAAAATCAGAGATTGCAGCACAGTTTATTATCACGTCATATTTCCCTTCCTTTTTAATAAGCCTAACTATGTCCTTATGTGTAGTGAATTTTTTTGTTGATATATAAGGCAATGCATCTTTGTTAAACCACATTTCCACATTTCCACCTCTTTCGTATGCAATTTTAGCCAATGAGAGAGCCATCTTGCCAGAGGATAGGTTAGTTATAACGCGCACATCATCAATAAATTCAGATGTTGCTCCTCCTATAATTAATACTTTTTTCCCCTTCAAATCTTTTTTTCCAAGGATACGTATAACATTTTCCACTATTTCCTCGCCCTCAACAATTTTTGCCTTCCCCTCCTCAATTTTTGCCCTCAAAACATGAATACCCTTCTTTTTCAATTTTTTCATATTTTCCGTCACAAAGGGATGCTCATACATTGATTGGTGCATTGCTGGAACTATCATTACAGGAATTTTTGAGCCTATGGCAGTTGTTGCAAATGTAGTTACAGGGGTATCATCAATGCCCAACGCTATTTTTGAAATCGTATTTGCCGTGCATGGTACAATCAAAAAAAGATCTGCCTTTCCTTTTCTCTCCCCACAATAAAAAACGTGCTCAATTTTTCCTGTTATTTCCAAAATTGGCTTTTTTCCGGTTGCAAATTCAATTGCATATGGGTGTATAATTTCACATGCATGTCTGCTCATTACAGCTATCACTTCTGCTCCATGCCGTATGAGTTCTCTGCATATTTTTACTGATTCCACGGCAGCAATACTCCCCGTTATTCCTACAACAATTTTCTTCCCTTTCAGTTTTTCCGATTTTTTTCCTTTTATGTCATTGGCAGGGTGCTTCATTATAAAACTTAATTTCTTGCCCATTAATAATATTATGGGGCAAAAATCTCATATTGAATTTTTTGTGAGGAGGAAGCATTGAAGTCTTCTATGGCAGAGATGGCTTTTCCTATGCCCTCACCCCACCCCAGCAATAAAACATTTAATCCTTTTTGGGCAGCCTCAATTGACGCTTGGGCATATGCAAATTCAAAATGATATGGCTTTTTTAATTTTTTCAAAAGCACTTTTGCAACTATATCACATGCGCCAATTCTATCAATTTGATACATACTCATCATCCTCTGGATTTTACCGGCATCACATGCTCTCGTCCCCCCTTCAGATGGAGAGGGAAGCTCTATTAAATAAATTTTCCCTATCTCATGTTCAACAATCCCTTCCATATCTTTTATTGGGATGTCATCTCCTTTATCAGCATCTCTCATTGCGATGCCCATTGACGATGATTTTTTTCCTTGGTAGGCAACAAGCTCGCCATTTTCCATAAAAAGCCCAACCTTTGCTCCTTTCTTTATCTTATTTCCTGCAATTGCTATACAATTCTCTATTATGTTTAATTTTTGAATTTTTTTGTCTAAAAATTTTTTTAATTCAATGAGCTGGGAATGGAGAAATTCTATGCCTTTCACAGAGGCTTTATATTCCCCATTTATGTTATAAACAAGCCCTTCCTCCTTCATTTTTTTTAAGTAGTCAGATACTGCTTGCTTTGTAATCCCTATTTTCTCTGCAATTGGGGAAAGTTGAGAGTAATGACCTGTAGCAATCTCCAGTAAAATCAAAATTTTTGTAGACAAAGATTTTTCCCTTAATAATTCCATGATTGTTTAACATAATTCAAATATTAAATCTTTCCAAAAACCTTAAATATAAAATTTACTTTACATTTTTAAAAAAAATTTGACAAGTGATATTATGAGAAAAAGTATTGTAATGGCAAGCATAATTGCAATCGCACTGGCATCAGCAGCGTTTGGCTTTTATTTTATTAAAAGTAGCGGGGATGAAAATACTACGGTTACCGCAACCATATCCATAGATTTTGGAAATGAAACCATATGGACATATCAAAACATAACCATGAAAGGAAATGCAACGGTATTTGGTTTTCTTTTAGCTGCCGCAAAAAATGGAAGCTTTGATGTTAAGTATACTTACTACGGACAATATGACAGCTATTTAATCGATTCCATAGCTGGCGTTGAGAATGGCAAAGATAACAAATACTGGCAGTACTGGATAAATGGACAATACGGAATGGTTGGTGCGGATAAACAGCCTGTAAAAAATGGTGATATGATAGAATGGAAATTTGTAGAATTTAGTTAAGCTTTAATAGCATAAATAATTTCATGAAATGGGTGAAAAAATGAAGAAAATGCAGCAAATAGTTATCGCTCTTTCGTTGATTGTAGTAGGTGTAGCAGGAAGAATTTTTCTTAGAAATTTTTTGCCGAATACTCCCCATATATATGTTACTTTAAATGGCGTAACGCAGCCAGTATTTATGATGGATATGTTTTTTGTTGTTGCAGCTATTTCATTTTTTAGTGGTATCCTACTTAGAGGATACTACAGCTTTGTTGTTCCCCTATCCGTCATGCTCATAACAGACCTTTATTATGGAAATACATACATATTCCTATTTACATGGTCAGGATTTGCATTCATTGCATTAATTGGATATATCTCCAAAAAAGGTTTATCATTTAACTCAAAATCTGTTATAAAAATTGCAGGAACGAGCATAGGCAGCGTGTTACTCTATGATGCATGGACGAACTTCGGCTGCTGGCTGGGCTGGTATCCTCATAGCTTAAATGGATTGGCAACGTGCTTTGTTTTGGCATTACCTTTTGCTTTGTGGCATCTCGTTTCCGCTACTTCTTTAATAACAGCGATTTCAATACCATTGCTTTATTTAAAGGAAAAATTGCCAGAATTACATACTGACATAAAACTTAAGGAAACATATGTGGCAATGGCTGCATCATTTTTCCTTGCATCTGTAAGCATTATGGCAATATTATAACATCGCTAAAAAATTAAATATTCAAAGCCGTTTATGTCTTATGATGAAAAATAAATTACCAAGGATATTGTTTTGTGCGATCATAGTTTTTTCTTTGAGCATTACTTCCTTCCCCTTGGTTAAATCTGATAGGAATGTAATTCGCATGAATTATTATTTTTCCTCCCCTGAAATTGTGAGAAATGGTGGTTATGATAGCATAGAAATGGATGGCTGTTCCTTATACAGCTTTCATGGAATAAAATTGCCAGTAAAACCATTGCATATCCTCCTTCCATATAAATCAGATGTTGCATCTATTGAAGTAAGAGGATTTGGCAAGATTTCAATGGGTGAAGGATACAACATACAAAGGACAAAAAATATACTTCCTCTTTATGGAGAGGGTGATGAGAATAAGACAAACTCTATTGCAGGAAATGTTCCATTGAAAATGTATAATATGGTTGGAGTATATGGGTTGAGAGGTTATGAAATATTGGTCATGGATCTCCATCCTGTACAATATGACTTAAAAACAGGGGAAATTTTTTATTACAAGCGGATAGAATTAACAATAAATTTGAATGAAGGGGAAGCATCTCAATTATATAGGGGGCTTAAAAAGGATAGGGAAGTGGTGAGCAAGGTTGTTGATAATGCTGGATTGATAAAAAGTTATCCCACAAAAAAAGCATCCTCCTCTATCGAATATGTAATAATAACCAATGAGGAATTCAAAAATATGGAAGGGGAATACAGCCTCCAGCATTTGGCTGAATTTAAAAAGAGCATGGGAATAAATGCAACAATTGTGAGTGTAGAGGAAATCACTTCCAATCCTTTGTATTGGGGAGAGGAGGAAATGTTTAATGATACGCAAGCTCAAATAAGAAATTTCATAAGGTATGCTTATCTAAATTGGGAAACTGATTATGTTTTGTTAGCAGGAGATGGAGATGTTGGTGACCCCGAGCAAAACATCATACCTCCCCGTTATTTATTTGCCACAACGGGAGGATTGCCTCTAGGAAATGATGAAGAAGGTTTTATTCCTTCTGACGTCTACTATGCCTGTCTGGATGGCACTTTTAATTTTGATGGAGATAATAGATGGGGAGAAAATGCTAGCTCAAATAATATAAGCGATGTAGATGAGGCAGATTTATATGCAGAAGTATGGGTTGGGAGAGCATGTATTGATTCCAGCCAAGAGGTAGAAAATTTTGTCATGAAGACTATATCTTATGCAACCTCTCAAGATGACTCTTTTTTCAGAAAAATTTTGATGGTTGGAGAGTATATCGGTTTTGGCGGAGTAGCAGATTTCGGCTCGAATTATAAGGATGAGGTTAAATCTTTAATTCCCGAGGAATATGAAAAATTAACTTTGTATGATAGAGATTGGCCTGGATTTAATCCAAATGACCCTTGGAATACAGGATGGGAAAAGGAAGATATAATGGAATTGCTAAACGATGGGGTGCATATAGTAAATCATGACGGTCATTCATACTACGGCTATAACATGAGAATGCGAAATAGTGACGTAGATGAGCTTACAAACAATCAATATTATTTCCTTTATTCTCAAGGATGCATGGCAGGCGGCTTTGACAATCCCAACGGCTATGACTGCATTGCTGAGCATCATACTGTGGAAACACCTCATGGAGCATTTGCTGTCATCATGAATGCACGCTATGGCTTGGGAATGGAAGAGAGCACTGATGCACCATCTCAGCGATACGATATATCCTTCTTCAAAGCAGTTTTTGAAGAAGGTATAAGAGAGCTGGGGAGAGCGAATCATTACTCAAAGGAGGATAATGTTTGGAGGATTGATGAGCCTGGTATGAGATGGGCATACTATGAGACAAATTTGCTGGGAGACCCTCAACTATCTTTTAAAAAGCCAGAGATAGGCATATCAATTGAAAAACCCATTGAGGGACTCTATTTGTTCGACAGAGGTCCATTCCTTTCCATTCAAAAGCCTGTTATTATAGGAAGCATTACAATAATTGCTTCACCATCTGGAAATGTGGATGGTGTCTCGTTCTATATTGACGGAGCTCTCATGTATACGGCAAATGAAGAGCCATATGAATGGAAATGGAGCAGTTTTGCCATTGGCTACCATACCATTAAAGTAGAAGCGTTTAAAGAAGAAAAAAGCGTAGAGCAGGAAAAAGAAGTTTTTATTTTTAATTTGTGATTT
>CAZHBO010000025.1:0-16020 GCA_964530745.1 uncultured Thermoplasmatales archaeon
CCACAAGAAAGATATGATAAAAATTCACTTAATATGTTGAAAAAATTGGTTGAGGTGATTGGTTTTATCCCTCCCCCCAACTTCCACACAGATTACAGTTACCTAAAAGGTCTTGATAAACAACGATTTGAGGAAGCGATCATGATTCTTAATGATTTGCCAAGATATGATAAAAGGGAATGTTATGTGGATACATCTGCAAGCTTTGAAGAGGTATATGGCTCTTGGATCAATGTTCTAATAGAAGCAAATATTCTAAAAAAGGATGGCATTCTAAAAACCCCAAGAGGATATATGTGTTTGGCAGAGGACGGTCATTTATGCCGTTCTTTGAACGAAAAAAATATCGATGATTGGTTATACAGAAATGGTATCCCTCATGAGAGAGAAGTGCGTTACCCTGGGAGTAGAGCATTCAGAGCTGATTGGAAAGTAGGTGAATACTTTATTGAATTTTGGGGGTTAAAGGGTCAGGAAGATTATGATGAAAAAATGGAAATTAAGAAAAAATTAGCCCAAAAATATGGTATCCCCTTGATAAACATTACTCCAATGGAGTTGCCATTTTTGAATTCTAAGTTAAAAAAATTAAAAGATGAATATGGTGGTAAAGAACTACCAACCTATGAATTAAAACCGCTAAAAAGGAAAGAAGAAAGAGATGAAATTTTGATAGAGTTAGATGAACACACTTTGAAATTAATGAAAATTCCTGGCATGGGATACACAAAAATAAAAAGATTAAATGAAGCCGGTATTCATTCATTAGATGACCTCAGAAACTGTAGTTTTGAAAGTCTTTTAAGCACTGAGGGGCTGGGGGATAAACTAATAAAGAGATTATTGTCAATGGCAGGTAGGGAAGAAGAATGTTATCTTTTTGAATTAAAGAAAATTCCTATGGTGTGGAATGAAACCTTGATAAAACTTAGCAAAGCTGGAATTACATCAATAGATCAACTGTCTGGATATACTGTCGAAGAACTCATTAGAACTGCAGGGATTGGAATAGGGTGTGCCCGTAAAATTAAGGAGTATATAGGAAGTATAAACAACAAAAGGGGATTTAAAAAGAAGGGGTAACGGATGGTTAAATGCGAGTTTTGCCTTAACTTCAATGGCATAAGTTGTATAGAGCCGAAAGGGGTAAAATATAAACAGCCAATAGAGGATTCCTTTGAGGAAATAGATTGCCCATATTACCTCGAGAAAGGAATTGCTGGATTAATGGGAATGGACTTTTTTAAATTCTGAGTGTGCTATGGGCACAATTTGAGGTAGAAAGTTATTGATGCTTGATGAGAATGGTAGGAGTGTAAGAAAAATGTAAGGCTACCTCTCGATTAACAAATCAAAACTTATTGTTTTTAACTCCTTTTTGGGCAGCTTCCTCGACGCATTCAATATTTCCATTGCAACAATCTCATTATTTTTGGAATAGTCAAATATGATATCTTTTTCTATTTCCTTGCTTATTTTATAATCTCCTTTTCTGAACACTATATAAATTGCATCAGTATCTGGGTCATACGATATTTTCATTTTAATCCCCTATATCTTTCTTTATGTGCTATATAAGCAGTGATTACCATATAAGTTTTATCCATCTTTTTGAAAATAACTCTAAGCATTTTATCATTTAGATAATAATGAGCAATTTTTACTTCTCTTTCCTCTATTACCTCATGTGGATTTGAAATAACTTTTTTGATAATTTCTTTGCTTATTTTTCTTATCTTCAAAACTTCTATAGCATGCTTGCTGAAAATTATCTTCATATGATTAGGATATTACGTTTATATTTAAGTTTGTTGGGGGTAACATTGCATTCCTCCTTATTTTGTAGCAGATGAAACAATCAAACATTTTGGATATGGTTGATACCATCACAGACACCAAAAACTGTAACGCTCACCGCTTTTGTGGACTAAATAATTAAAAAACCTTCTTCTATAAATGTTGGGAATGGGGGCAGTCTACCACACCATGCGTGTGATGGCTAAGGTGAGTAAAATGAAACTAAATTCAATATGTGGAAGAATGAGATCACCTATGATCTTCAAAATTTTATTGAACGGCTTTTATAAAAGAAATAAACTGCTAGTAGAAGAAGCGAGGGCACCGCAATTTCCATAAATTTTTCTAAGAACTGAAGGGAATATGGGGGTAAAGGGGGAAAAGTCCACATATTGGTGGAGACAAAACTCTCTACCCTCTACCCCCATTTCGATTTTATCTCTATTTATAATATATCCTTGGTATTTAAAAATTCAGACGAATTTAAGGGGCTATTGAAAATTTTTTATACCCAAAGCAAGGGGAGGGAGGTTTTTTATATAACTGCCAAATAAATTTTTGATGGAAAGAACAGGGGTTGCATCACTGCCCCTTCATCCTGGAAGGGCGCCTCGCTGGTTGTTTGGGCGCATGGTCTCCTTAGCAGGAGCAATCGTTGACGTCATGGTTCATGAATATGGAAGGGAGCGTTTTTTGAATGTTATATCCAACCCATTCTGGTTTCAAGCCTTTTCATGCGTTCTAGGCTTTGACTGGCATTCTTCTGGAACGACGACAGTAACATGCGGAGCGCTGAAGGAGGCGTTGAAGCCTTTGGATATTGGAATTTATGTTGCTGGAGGGAAAGGAAGAGCATCAAGAAAAACTTTGAAAGAAATTGAGTCAATAGGGGAGGAAAAAGATTTGAAAGAGCGGAAAATAAAAGAACTTCAATATTCAAGCAGGATGGCAGCAAAGGTCGATAATGCAGCTCTTCAAGATGGCTATAACCTTTATCATCATGTTATTGTTTTTAGCGAAGAAGGAAAATGGGCTGTCATCCAGCAGGGAATGAATGAAAAAACATCTTATGCTCGCCGTTATCATTGGTTGTCTAACAAAATAAAAAGTTTTGTTGAGGAGCCGCATGATGCCATCATTGGTCATAAAGGAGAGGCAATGGACATGACGTCCATGGAAAGCAAAGATGCGAGGAAAACATCAGTTGATTTGGTGAAAGATGGCATAAGGCATTTAAAAAGAGATTGGGCTTTGCTGAAAAAGCCTTCATGGCAGACAACACTCGATGGGTGGGAGAAAAACATTCCTCATCTTGAGATGCCCAAAACGATAAACTGGAATGCATTGAAAAAAGTATATGAATTTCAGCCAAAAAATTATGAAGAATTTCTTTCCATTAAAGGAATTGGTCCCTCTACAATAAGAGCATTAGCCTTTATTTCTGATTTAATATATGGCTCACCTCCATCATGGAGTGACCCTGTAAAATATTCATTTACAGTTGGCGGGAAGGATGGAGTTCCTTATCCCGTAGACAAAAAAGCAATGGATGAAGCAACTTCCATTCTTAGAAAGGGAATTGATGAAGCAAAAATTGGAAAAAAGGAAAAGCTGGGTGCCATCAAAAGGTTAAAAGAAATTTTGCCAGATTCATAAATTATTTTTATTAATTGTGTATACGTCCCCATGAACAAATTTGCATTTATTACATCCTTGTTACTCATTGCATCCATGAGCGGATGTCTGGGAGGCGAAAAAAATCAAAATCACATAGCAGTCATAGAAATGAAGATGGGGAAAATAAAAATCGAATTGTATGAGGATAAAGCACCCATAACTACAAAAAATTTCATAAAACTTGTTAACGACGGCTTCTACAATGGACTTATTTTTCATAGGATAGTGAATGGCTTTGTTATTCAAGGAGGGGGATTCTATGCTAATGGGACGCCAAAGCAGAGTCCTTATGGTTCCATTCCTCTGGAAATAGACTCTAACTTAACCCATGTTGATGGAGCAGTTGCAATGGCAAGGACAAGCGACCCAAATAGTGCAACAAGCCAGTTTTACATATGCGATGGACCACAGCATTTCTTAGATGGTCAATATGCTGTCTTTGGAAAAGTCATAGAAGGAATGGATGTTGTGCGAGGTATAGCTTCCCTTGACCCTCAACATACTGGCTATCAGCATTGGCCTAAAGAAGAGATACTGGAAGACGTGACAATGATTAAGGTTTACATGGAATAATAGAAATGTATTGCTGTTGAGAATATGGATAAAAATGACCTTTCTGCTTCTCTAAATATCAAGGCATCACAACATTAATATTTGCCCCCTTATTACCCATTGGGATTAGCATGTACGAAATACGTTTCCATGGAAGAGGCGGGCAGGGAGGGCGCATGGCTGCCGAGGCATATGCGCTTGCTGCCTTTTTGGAAGGGAATTATGCTGTCTCCTTCCCTTTTTTTGGTGCTGAGCGAAGGGGAGCTCCTGTGAAAGCATTTACGAGGGTGGATGATAAGCAAATTAGAATAAAAACGCAGATTTATGAGCCTGATTATGTAGTAGTCTTAGATGAAACGTTGCTAGAGACGGTTGATGTTTTGGAAGGGTTGAAGGAGAACGGCATGGTTATAATAAATACTCAAAAAAAGCCAGATGAGATAGAGTTATCAAGGCAGGTAAGATGCGCTACCGTCGATGCAACCTCTATAGCCTTAAAAATTTTGGGGAGAGCGGTAACAAACACTGCCATTTTGGGAGCGATTGCAAAAGCGACTGGAGAAGTTTCAATAGAGTCGATAGAGAAAGCAATTATGGATAAATTCGGAACAAAAATGGGCATGGAAATGGGTAAGAAAAATGCAGAAGCAGCCAGAATGGCTTATGAGGAGACCGTCGTAGGCAAATGCAAAGGCGGTAAAGAATTCATTCCAAGGAAAGAATGGCTTCCAGGCGTGGATGAATTGCCTCTGGGCGCTCATGTTCCCGCAATGAAAACAGATGCTGGCTTGGTTGGACCAGGTTCATTCATTGAAAATAAAACGGGAGGATGGAGAACATTCATGCCCCTCATTGATGAAGAAAAATGCATTGGCTGTCAAATATGCTGGTTTTATTGCCCAGAAGGATGCATTTTCATGGAAAATGAAAAGGCAAAAGTTGACTATGATTATTGCAAGGGATGCGGAATATGCGCCAATGAATGTCCAACAAAAGCCATAAAAATGGAGAGGGAAAGGAGGTGAAAGGATGTTGCAAAAGTTAGAAAGAAAAAAAATGGTTGTTACGGGCGATTATGCCTCTGCTTATGGAGCTTTGCTTTGCGATGTCGATGTAGTTGCTGCCTATCCCATAACACCTCAAACATACATCGTAGAGGATTTCTCCACATTCGTTAATGATGGATTAACGGATGCAGAATTCATAAAAGTTGAGTCAGAGCACTCAGCCATGTCAGCATGCATAGCAGCGGAGGCAGCAGGAGCAAGAACTTTTACAGCAACAGCATCTCAGGGATTAGCTTTAATGCATGAAATGCTGTTCATTGCAGCAGGCTTGCATATGCCCATTGTAATGCCTGTTGTAAATAGGACAGTAGCATCACCAATAGGAATATGGTGTGAGCATAATGATTCAATGCCTCAACGTGATACAGGCTGGATTCAAATGTCATGCGAGACAAATCAAGAAGTTTTGGACATGATAATCCAGGCATATAAAATAGGAGAGCATAAGGATGTTCTGCTTCCAGTCATGCCATGCTTGGATGCCTTTATTTTATCCCATACTGTTGAACCTGTTGATGCTCCCTCTAGCGATGAAGTCAGAGAATTTCTACCACCTTACGAGCCAAAAGTTATTTTAGATACAAAAAATCCAATGGCTATTGGCTCCTTTTCTCCGCCAGAGTACATACAGGAAGTAAGGTATCAGAACGAAAGGTCAATGCAGAATGCAAAGAGAGTAATAAAAAAAGTGACCGAGGAATTTGCTTCTTATTTTGGAAGAGATTATTACGGGCTTATTGAGGAATACAGATGTGATGATGCAGATGTTGTTTTAGTAACTACTGGAACTGTCACTGGAACAGCACGTGAGGTAGTTGATGAAATGCGTCAGGAAGGAAAAAAAGTGGGATTGGTGAAATTGCGTTTCTATCGTCCATTCCCGAAGGAGGAGTTGCAAAAGATTGGTGAGCATGTTAATGCTATAGGCGTTTATGATAGATCCATATCCTTTGGCTCAGGTGGACCATTGTTCATTGAAACAAGAAGCGCTTTGTATGGATACTCAATTCCAATTTTGAACTTCCTGGCTGGCTTAGGTGGAAGAGATGTAACTAAGCGGGATATAAGAAAAATGTTTGACTACATCATTAAAGCAGCAAGTGAGGGAAAAGCGAAAAAAGAAATTATATGGATTGGAACAAGAGGGGTGGAAGAATGAATATAAAGGATTTGCCGAAAGAAAGTTTATTTACACCAGGGCATACGGCATGCCCAGGATGTACCGCTCCCATCATCGTTAGAAACATGATGAAAATTTTTGGAGAAGATACCATAGTTTATGCCCCTGCAAACTGCCTTTTGGTTTTTGGAGGGACATATCCTTACATTGCTTGGAAAGTGCCATACTTACATGAAGCATTTGAAAATACAGCAGCCTGCATATCAGGCATATCTAGAGCATTAAAAAAGAAAGGTAAGAAGGCAATCGTTGTTGGCGTGGCGGGAGATGGTGGAACATACGATATAGGAATCCAAGCTTTATCGGGAGCAGCGGAGAGAAATGAGGATGTAATTTATGTATGCTATGACAATGAGGCATACATGAATACAGGGATACAACGAAGCGGCTCCACCCCTTATGGTGCATCTACAACGACAACACCTGCTGGCAAAAAAATTTTGGGGAAAATGCATCATAAGAAAAATATGGCGGAAATTATGAGAGCGCATGAAATACCTTATATGGCTACCCTAAGCATTTCCCATCCAAAGGATTTTTTAAGGAAGGTTGAGAAAGCAAAGAATATGGAGGGCTTCCGCTATCTGCATGTTTTCGCACCATGTCCTACGGGATGGCGCTTTGATCCAGCAAAGAGTATAGAGATAGCAAAAAAAGCAATTCAGTCTGGCATGTGGACTTTATATGAGGCAGAGTATGGGGATATAACAAACATTTATAAGCCACCAAAAAAGATTCCAGTCAGGGATTACATTAGAGAACAGGGTAGATTCCGTCATTTTACAGAGGAAATGATAGATGAATTGCAGAAATGGGTGGACAGAAAGTGGGAGAGGTTGTATGGGGAATTGCCAAAATAAAAGCGATACTCGGCTTATGGCAACAGTCATTTATTTGAATGGCTATTTAAAGGAGATGCAACATTTACTATTTTAGATGCGAAAGAAAATGGATGAGGAAAAAATTAGGTATATCGAAGAACTTATCTCATTACCTGTATTTTATTATCCCACCATATCATGGGACAAATCAAAAGTTGCCTTCTATTGGGATGTAACTGGTAAATATGAATTATATGTGAAAAATATTGAAACAGGTAAAATTAAAAAAGTATCAGATGGTCAACTTCCTCCTTCGCCGACCTCTCCCATCAGTTGGTCTAGGGATGATAAGTATATTGTGGTCGGAATTGATAAGGGTGGTAATGAGCAGTATGACATATATGCCTTCGAAATAGAGACGTGCAAGCTCATAAAAGTTACTGAATCAGAAGGACAAAATCGCCCAGGGCAGTTTTCCCATGATAATAAAAAGCTTATCGTGAATTCCACACGCGAAGGGCAAATGAATTTATACATCCTCGACTGGGAAACAAAAGGAATAAGAAAGCTCACTGATTTTGACAACCCAGTTCATGGGGGAATCTGGACAAAAGATGATAAATGGATATATTTCATGACTAACGAAGTTGAAGATTTGAGAAACCTAGATATCTATAGAATAAGGTCAGATGGAACAGGAAAGGAGAGATTTCTTGGGATGGAAGACGGGAGTAGAGATTACATCACAGATATATCCTCTAATAACTTAGCTGCCATAACATCGGATTTCAGTGGATTATGGCAACCTGGCGTGTTGAACCTTAATACAAAGGAAATTAAATGGTTTGGTGACGGGGAGCATGAAGAATTTGCAGTAAAATTTTCGTCTAACAACAGATACTTACTAACCACAAAAAGTATAAATGCCGAGCAACGCCCTTTTTTATATGAAGTGGAGAGTGGTAAAAGGCTGGACTTGGAATTGCCTAAGGGCGTTTATTACACTACCCAATTTGCAGGAGAAAATAAACTCTTATTGGAGTATTCATCTCCCACACACAGAAAACGTATGTTATTGTATGATATTGAAAAAAGCAGCTATAAGGTTTTCCAAGAAGCAGAATATGGATTGCTCAACCCCGAAAATTTCTCTGATGCTGAATGTGTCAGATACAAATCAAAAGATGGTACAGAAATAGAGGCCATACTCTATAAACCCAAGGATATAGAAGAAGGTGAAAAAGTTCCTGCAATCGTATTTCCCCATGGAGGTCCATATTCACAATCTACACTTTCCTTCGATATTTATGCCCAATGTTTTGCCAGCTGGAAATTGGCAGTTATTCTGCCAAATTTTAGGGGGTCTGCTGGCTATGGGAAAAATTTTGCAGATGCCTTAACTGGAGACTGGGGTGGGAAAGATGCAGATGACATCTTGGCTAGTGCAGAATACCTTAAAAATTTTGATTGGATAGATAGCAATAGAATAGCGATAGCAGGTATCTCTTATGGTGCTTATGCGGTATATTATCAGATGGTTAGAAATCCTAATGTCTGGAGAGCAGGCATAGCATGGAATGGTATAACAGACTTATTAAAATTGTATGAAGAAGTCATGCCACATACTAAGTACATCTTACATCGTTATCTGGGAGATCCAAATAAAAATAAGAATTTATGGATAGAAAGATCTCCTATTACATATGCTAATAATTTTAGGGGTCCTTTACTCATGATTCATGGTATAAATGACCCCAGATGCCCCGTCTCTCAAGCTAGGCTTTTTCGGGAGAAGTTAATTGAACTTGGATTTAGAGAGGGTAAAGATTTTGAATATCATGAACTTGCTGAGGAAGGGCATGGAAGCTTTGCTAAAGAACAGCGGAGAGAAGCACTCAAGATTATGCTGGATTTTCTAAGGCGAAAACTCCTATAGGTTTTTATAGCAATATACAATTGCAAGTATAATGTATCCAGTGCTTAAGAAAGGCATTGAATTACATCTAAGACCAGATTTTGGCACAGTTATATTGGATAACAATAAGGAGGTGCTGGTAAATAAAGTTGGTGAGGAAATCCTTGAACTTTGTGATGGGAGCCATTCAATAGAAGATATTGTCGGCATTATGACCACCAGATATGAGGAGGATTATGAGAGTGTGAAACAGCTGGTATTGAATTTTCTCAGCGAATCTGAGAAAAGGGGACATATAAGCTTTTTCGAAAAAAAAAGTAAACAGCCAATCTCTCTATCAGGCAGCACGAAATTTTATGTGCCCTATTTGGCAATGATAGAACTTACTACTAGGTGTAATTTAAAATGCCGACATTGTTATGTTGCAGCAGGCGAAGAAGAAAGGATAAATGAACTGCCATTTGATGTGATGAAAGAAGTTATAAATAAACTTTCGAAGGCAGGAACAAAAGCGATTCAATTTACCGGAGGGGAACCCCTCCTATACCCATGGTTCTCTGAAATTTTGGAATACTCAGCCCATAAAATTCCTTCAATTTCGGTAAGCACAAATGGTTGGTTTGTAGATGAAGATATTGCAAGCAAGATGGCAAAAAACGCTACAAAAGTTACCATCAGTCTAGATGGGATGGAAGAAACCCATGATTACATCAGGAGGGTAAAAGGTTCTTTTGAAAGAGCAGTAAACGCCATAAATATGTTATCAAAAGAAAATGTTCCAGTAACTGTATCCTTCGTTGCGACTCCATTTAATATCGAGGAAATTGAGGATGTTATAAAAACTGCAAAGAGTCATGGAGCAAAATTTTTCCAGGCAGGAGCAGTTCTGCCGGCAGGCAGAGGAAGTCTAAGTTGGGTTATTACAAAAAAACAAGATGATTATGTTAAGGAAAAGCTGGATGATCTTTCAAAAAAATATAGTGACGGTGGATTCCATGTAGTGGATTGGAGTCCAAAACCTCACCACGAAATGCCTTCTTTTCTCAAGGCATGTGGTGCTGGACATCGTGCCTGTGCCATTTCTCCAAATGGTGACGTAAGACCCTGTTTACCAATAAACTACACTTTTGGAAATATAGCGAAGGAGAGCGTCGAAAGTATTTTTAGTTCATCTATTGTTAAATATTTCTCTACGCTAAAATCCCCCGATGAGAAAATATGTGGGGATTGTGAATACCTTTATATGTGCAAAGGTTGTCCGGCTGTGGGTATTGCGGTGAGTGAGATAATCAAAAAGAGGTGTGATTGGAGGGAAAGTGTGTGGAAAAAACTGGAGGAGGGTGATAGCGAATAAATCTGGAAGTATTTAATAAAAAGATAAACTCCCATCTTTTTTAGCTTTTTTCAGTCCTCTATGCAGTACATAATATCCCAAGAAAAGGAATATTATTGCCATCACCAACAATTTCCAAATATAGCCATAGATTTCTGCCGTTGAAGTAGCTATCAGGGTCCTTCTTAGACCTTCAATTGAGTAATAAAATGGTATATACTTGGCAATTGGTTGAAAATAATTTGGTAAAACTGTTATTGGGAAATATACCCCACAGAAAAACATGGTAACATTTTGGAGCAAAGGTACAATCATTCCAATGTTTTTCACCCAAATTTCTAGACCTCCAAATAACATCCCAAATCCCGCCATTAATGCTATGGAGAGAATGAATATCACCAGTGTATAAAAAGTGGCGCCACTGAATGCTACAATTCCAAAGGAGAAGTATCCCACACTAAAAAGAAGTGCTAGAGGAATCAAACCAAAGAGAGAGCCAAATATGGTGTAGGCAAGCACTATCGTGGAAATTTTTGTTGGAGTTAATAATATTGCCTCAAATGTCCCCCCAAGCATCTCTATTCGAATATAACTCGAGGTAGCGCTCATTATTCCCCATAAGAAACTCCATCCAATTGATCCAACAAGCAAATAAGAAATAAAATTTCCCCCATACATTGCAATATCGGATGGTGTTTTTTCCCCAAACATGGTACCAAATAATACTAGATAAAAAAAGTTAAACACCATGCTTAAAAAATTAGCAGAGAAAGCGACTTTATAAGTAAACAATATCCTAAAATTTCGTTTGATAAGCACACCTACTTTTCTCAACTCATCAAGCATTTTTCACACTTTCCATAAAAATTTCCTCCAAACTTGGTTTCACAGTTTTTATATCATCTATTTTTATATTATTTCTCTTGCATACCTCTATAATATCTTGGATTGTAGCAGTTACGTCGGTAGTTTTTATCTCTACTCCTTCTTTTCCCATTTCTGCACCCTTTATCTCCAAAAAAGGTTTTGTATTGGTGGATACTATCCTCACCTTTGCATATTCCCTATATTTTTCTCTTAAATCCTTTGGAGAACCCTCTAGAACAAGTTTTCCCCTATTTAAAAGCCCTATACGATCGCACATTTCTTCAATTTCATAGAGGTTATGAGATGTCCAAATAATCGTCTTCTCATTAAATTCCTCTTTTACAAGTTTTTTAATCCCGTATGATGTTAATGGGTCTATACCTGTCAATGGTTCATCTAAAAATAAAATTGGAGGGTCGCTTAATAAAGCAATAGCAAAAGCAAGTTTATGTTTCATACCTGTGGAATAATGCATAACGAGGTCATTTTCTCGATCCTTTAGCCCAAACAGCTCCAACAAGCGCTCAACTCTCTCCTCATATTCCCACATATTCCTCAATTTCGCAAAGAGCTCAAGATTTTGTCTTCCAGTTAACCGCCAATAGAGAAGTCTAACAAATTCTCCAGCCAGTACACCTATTTTTTTCTTAATTATTTCCTCCTCTTTTATTACATCGTGTCCATCAATAAGTATACTCCCCTCATCAGGAAGGATTAGCGTGGAACACATTTTAATAGTAGTTGTTTTTCCGGAACCTGTTGGACCAATCAAACCAAAGGTTTCTCCTTTACGGATATCTAAATTGAGATGATCTACAGCTACAATTCTCTTATCTTTTATATTAAATATCTTCGTTACATCTTTCATAAGTATCATAATGTTCTCCAGTGTGAATGAAATTCACCATTTAAATATTTGTGATTCTTTCTGCAATAGATGACCCAATTTTATAACCCACTCCTATTTTTTACTCACAAGAAGGAGGTGCAAAAACCAAAATGGTTAAACAGTCTGCTAATTCCATCCGTCAATATTTTAAATGCTGGATAATTCATTTTTATGCTTTCCGATGAAGAAGCATTCTCTTTACTTAATGGCATTGAGAATAAAAATTTGAGAAAGCACATGATTGCAGTTGGTGCCATAATGGAGAAGATGGCAGATTTTTTTGGGGAAGATAAGCACACCTGGAAAATGACTGGTTTATTACATGATATTGACTATGGCAAGGCTGATATGCAAAAGCATGGCTTAATCAGTGCTGAAATGTTAAAAGGAAAACTTCCTGAGGAAGCGCTTCACGCCATAAAAGCTCATAATGAAAGGACGGGTTTTAAGGCAGAAAGCATGCTAGATAAGGCACTCATTGCTTCTGATGCTGCATCTGGTTTGATAGTGGCGACAGCATTGGTCATGCCAGAAAAAAAATTATCTCAAGTAAAGGTTTCATCCTTATTAACAAAATTTAAAGATAAATCTTTTGCGAGAGGTGTGGAAAGAGAAAAAATTATGATTTGTGAGGAAATAGGCTTACCATTAGAAAAATTTCTTTCCATTGCCCTTCAAGGAATGATGGAAGTAAGGGAAAAATTAGGACTTTAACGGCGTATTGTTTCCCTGCGAGAGGGACCATTTGAAATGATTGTAACTGGTTTTTTGAGATAGCTTTCGATGAAGGAAATATATTGCCTAGCTTCCTTTGGCAAATCCTCATATTTTTTTACTCCTCTCGTACTCTCCCATCCATCTAATTCTTCATATACTGCTTTGCATTTTGATAGAATGTGGAGAGACGATGGAAAGTTTTTTATTTCTTCCCCTTCGCATTCATATGCTATGCAAATCTTCACTTTTTTTAAGCCATCTAAAACATCGAGCTTTGTCAGAGCAATTTCATCAGCCCCATTCAGCCTGCATGCATAGGAAGCAGCAACTCCATCAAGCCATCCGCATCTCCTTTTTCTGCCCGTCGTTGTCCCATATTCATTTCCCTTCTCAACCAAATGATTTCCTATTTTATCTTTTAATTCAGTTGGCATTGGACCCATTCCAACTCTAGTTGTGTATGCCTTCAGCACTCCTATTATTTTATCAATTTTTTTTGGGCTTATGCCTGCTCCTACGGGTGCGCCACCCGAAATTGGGTGTGAGGATGTTACATAAGGATAAGTGCCAAAATCAATGTCAAGCATGCATCCTTGTGCTCCCTCAAATAAAAGAATTTTTCCTTCTTCCAGAAGATTGTGAATGATGAGAGTTGTATCATTTACATATTTTTTCAATTTTTTTCCATAGGAAGAATATTTTTTAAAAATTTCTTCTGCATCAATTTTTTTTATTTTTAATGCCGTTAGTATCGCCTGCTTTATCGGCAATATCCTTTCTAATTTTTCTTTAAAAATTTCTTCATCAATGATGTCCCCCATCCTTATTCCATGTCTTGCAATTTTATCGGCATAACATGGTCCTATTCCTCTTCCTGTCGTTCCTATTTTTTTATTCCCCAAAAATTTTTCCTCAGCACCATCAAGAATGCGATGATAGGGCATGATTACATGTGCTCTCTCGCTAATAACCAAATCAGGTTCAATGTTGTTTTCCTTTAGCATGCTTATTTCCTCTAACAGCACCTCTGGGTCAACAACAACACCATTTGCTATGACTATCTTTTTCCCCCTAACGGCTCCAGATGGAATGAGATGGAATTTGTATTTCTTTTTGTTTACAATAACTGTATGTCCTGCATTATTTCCTCCCTGAAAGCGTATAACGCAATCAGCATTGCCTGCATAAAAATCAGTTATCTTTCCCTTACCTTCATCACCCCATTGAAGACCGACGAGGACAATAGCTGGCATCTTTCTCTAAACTCCTATAGAAATCTTCCCTTCTTTTTTTAATTTCTCTAAGTTTTCATCAATGATTTTGTCCAATTCTTCCTCCACCATCTTACGAGCCTTTATATTTTGCTCCTCCACCATCTTACGAGCCCTCTCATATCTACTCTTCCTTTCCTTTTTGATGGCAATAATTTTGCCAAGCATTGTGACTGCTTTTTGATGCAATTCGTTTGCTTTGTTTTTCACTTCCAAATATTCTTTATGCTTCTCATCCGCCTCTCTAATTAACTTTGCTACTTCCTCCACCAATTTTACATATTTTTCATGATATTCCTGGCTTTCCTGATAATATTTTACCACCATCTCATGTTCTTTATCTGCCATGCTGAAAAGCTGATCAATCGATTTATCCAAATCGGTTAAATCAATCTCTATTTTTTTCTGCTTATCAATCTCTATTTTTAGTTTCTCATATTCTTTCCTTTTTTCTTTTATCTCCTTTATTATTTCCTCCTCCTGTTTGGGAGACATTGGAACGGTCTCTTGCTCATATTCCAGCCGTCTGATCTCAAGTCTCAGTTCTTCTGCCCTCAAAAAAATGTTTCCTTTGTACTGTGATTTTTGCTTTCTTTTTGCTTTGATGAGCTCTTTTCCTTGATTTTGATATTCATTTCTCCTTTTTTTGTGCTCTTTCATCTTTTGTACAATCTCATCTCTTTTCTTTTTTATCTCTTTCATTTCCTCCAGAAGTTTTTTCTTTTCTTGGTTCAAAAGGTCTCTTTCCTCGCGCAGCAGTTTTGCCATTTTATGGAGCTCATCCCTCTTCTCCTTTAATTGCTGATATTTTTCTTCCGATTTTCCCAGTTCCTCCCTGAGCTTTTTGGAGGGAAGAGAAGAAATTTCCTGCATATGGATGTGTATGAGTTCATTACATAAAAAATTTTGGAAAGGTGATATGATTTATGAAAATTTATTTCAAAAATAATAGAGAGTGACCTGCTTTTTCGGTGATTTCTTTTTTTACATCTCTACAGAACACCCCAAGTATTTTTCTTCTTTTTTTCTCTCTTCCTACAACAATAAGACCTGCATCCAACTCACGAGCAATTTCTCCTATCTTTTCTTCAATTGAACCATGTAAAACCATTGTTTTTATTCCCTTTTCTTCAAATTTTTTAACAAATTCTTCTCCGTTGCGAAGAAGATAATCAATGGGTTTTTTAACAGATCTTCTTCCTTCACTATCAACCTCTACTCTATCAGATGTATCTACGATGTAAATAATATATGGCTCGTAACCTAGTGCTTTAGATAGGGTAAACGTAACTTTAGGAACTTTTTTATTTGGTGATAGGTTGGAACATATCCCTAAAACAATGTTTTTCCCTCCCTCCATTTCAACCCATATAGGTATGTTTACTTCCTCAAAAAGTCGGTAACGTAGCATGCATTCCTTCTCAAAACCCATCAAAATACAAGTAATTCTCTCTCTTTGCACTTCTTCCTTTATTATATTGGTGAATTCCCCTTCCAGAACTTTTTTCTCTGGCTCTTTTTTAAAAAATTTGTTGGCTTCTTTAAATATCAATGAATGTGCCATAAAATTCCCCGTTGCTGTCACTTCCTTTTTTAATTCTTCTCTCTCATATTCAGTATTCACCGATTCAGCCACCTCATCAATCTTTTTTAGTGTTTTTTCTTCTATAATGTAAACTATCTCTATGAAACTTCCAAAAACTTCTTCAAGCTCACCTGCCCTTTTAACCGCCTCTATTGGAAAATATTCAGATGATATTGGCACAAGAATTCTTTCAAAAATATTGGTTTGCATATTCTTACCACAAACGTAATTTGTTTATATAAAACTTTCTTTATTGGTTATGATTACTTTCATACAGCTCCCCTCCACTTTCCTAAGATTTTTAATCATCTGAAAATCTTCAACAAGTTAAGTGGAGTGCAGCGACCGC
>CAZHBO010000026.1:0-15434 GCA_964530745.1 uncultured Thermoplasmatales archaeon
CTCCCCCGTAATTTTTTCATAAAGAGAAATGTATAATAATGATACTTCTCTTGCAACATCATTGGGCAAAGGAGGAATTTCTGGCTCTGGCAAATTTTTCTCCCTCGCTTCTTTTAGCATGGAATAGTAGCCAATTTTTTTATAATAATTTCTAACAAATTCCTTGCTCAATTCAACAAATTTTCCTTTTTCATAGCTTTCCATATCCCAGAAGCGATCCTCATCTGGAGTTCCAAATGTGTCTACAACAACAAGCCTTCTTTCTTCATCAAAAGCAAATTCTTTTTTTCCATCCACATGTATAAGTCCTCTTTTTTTAACTTCATGCTGCATATGCTCATCTATTTTCAAAACTACCTCCTTTATTTCATTTATGTCATCATAATCCAACCCTCCAATTTTCATTGCCTCTTTTTCGTCCAAAAGGCGATCATATGATTCAAATTTTGTCGTGAACTCTATTATCGGCTCCTCCAGTCTTTCTCCATATTTTATACCCTTATTCTTCACTCTTTCATAAAATGAGCCAGCAACATAATATCTTGCTATTACCTCAAGCGGTATAAGATAATTTTTTGTTTTTTTGCTCACTGAATCCATGATTCTAAATTTTTTTACAATCATTTCATTTGATGATTTTTTTTCAATGAAATGTGTTTTTATTCCCATTTCCTCACATTTTTTAAACCAAAAAGCAGAGATGCCGCATAATACTGCCCCCTTACTCTCGATCTTAGTCGGAATTATTTTATCAAATACGGAGATGTTGTTTGTAAATAAAAACTCCAGCCTATCCCCGATGTCATAAACTTCCTTTACCTTTCCTTTCCTTATCAATTTCTTTTCCATAGAAACGTATGGAAAAGAGCAATATTAATTTTACATCTATATTTTTGTAACGCTGACTACTTTATCCCCCTTCTTCAAATTCATGATTCTTACTCCCATTGTATTGCGTCCCTGCCTCCTTATTTCCTTTACGGGAATGCGAACCATCATGCCGAGTTTGCTTGAAACGATGATTTCGTCTTCCTCACTAACACCCATGATGGCAATAACATTTCCATTCCTTTCATTTGTAATGATGGTCCTTACTCCATAAGCACCTCTCTTTGTCAAGCGGTAATTTTCCAGCAAAGTTCTCTTTCCATAGCCATTCTCAGTTATGGTAAGCACATCCTTTTCATTTGTTACTTCAAATGATGCAACTTCATCGCCCTTGTGGAGACGCATGCCTCTCACGCCCCTCGTTGCTCTCCCCATATGCCTTATTTCCTTTTCATCAAAAACGCATGCACTTCCACGCAGGGATGCGAGTATGATTTTTTCATCACCATATGAAAGCTTTACGCCCAATAACTCATCTCCTTCCGTGAGATTAATGGCACGTATTCCATTAGCCCTTATGTTTTTATACGCCTTCAACAAAGTTTTCTTCACCACTCCTCTCTTTGTAGCAAAGATAAGGCTTCCCTTGGAGAAATCTTTTATTGGCAGAGCTGCCTTTATTTTTCCTTCTATTGGCATGAGATTAACTACAGCCCTTCCCCTGGCATGTCTATCTCCAGAAGGAATTTGGTAGCCTTTAATGGCGTATACTTTACCAATGCTAGAGAAGAAAAGGATGTAGTCATGTGTGGAGGAGATAAACACACTGCTTATTGTATCATCTTCCTTCATTTTCATTCCTATAAGACCTTTTCCCCCTCTCCTTTGAGCCCTGTACTCGTCTAGGGACAAACGCTTCACATATCCCTGATTTGTGATAATGATTACAACCTCCTCTTCTGGAATTAAATCCTCAATCTCCATCTCTCCCTCTGCATCCACAATCTTTGTTCTCCTTTCATCAGCATACTTCTTTTTTAATTCCTGCAACTCCCTCTTTATAATCTCATCAATTTCCCCTGGCTTTGTTAGTATGGTGGACAGCCTTTCTATTTCTTTTTCCTTCTCCTCATTTTCCCTCTTCAAAGCTTCTGCTTCCATCGACGTTAAAGACTGCAGACGCATAGCCAGTATTTCCTTTGCCTGCCTTTCAGAAAATGAAAATTTTTTGATTAAAGCATCTCTTGCTTCATTAACATCTCTGGATTTTCTTATTGTTTTTATAACCTCATCAATGTTTTCCAGAGCTTTTAAAAATCCTTCCAAGATATGCTTCCTTTCTTTAGCTTTTTTTAAGTCATATTTTGTCCTTCTTTCAATAATTTCCCTTCTATGCCTTATATATTCCCAGAGCAATTGTTTTAAAGTTAGCAATCTAGGCTCTCCATCAACCAACGCAATATTAATGACGCCAAATGTCGTCTCCATTTCTGTATGCTTGTACAACTGATTTCTCACAATTTCTGGAATTGCACCTCTCTTGAGTTGTATTACGATGCGCATTCCCTTCCTGTCGCTCTCATCCCTCAAATCAGATATGCCATTAATTATTTCCTTTCTAACTAATTTTGCAATTTTTTTAAGCAAAGCTGACTTGCTAACCATATAAGGCAATTCCGTAACTATCAGTCTCTCATCCTCACACTCAATTTTTGCCCTAACCCTTATAATTCCTTTGCCTGTAGAGTATGCATCAACTATTCCCTTCCTTCCATGAATGATACCTCCAGTAGGGAAATCCGGACCATGAATGTGCTCCATTAACTCTCCAACGCTTGCTTCTGGATTTTGCAGCAATGCAAGTATGGCATCAACAACTTCACCAAGGTTATGAGGGGGCATATTTGTTGCCATGCCGACTGCAATACCAGAGGAACCATTCACCAATAAATTGGGGAGGACTGAAGGCAAAACAACAGGCTCTTTTAATGTTCCATCAAAATTATCTCTCCATTCAACTGTATCTTTTTCCAAATCCTTGAGCATCTCCTCGCTTATTTTACTTAGCCTCACCTCCGTATATCTCATTGCAGCAGGTGAATCCCCATCAATGGAGCCGAAATTTCCCTGACCATCAACTAAACAATATCTCAAGGAAAAGGGCTGAGCCATTCTCACCATTGCATCATAAACAGCAGCATCACCATGAGGATGAAATTTACCCATTACTTCTCCAACAACTCTTGCAGATTTCCTGTGAGGCTTGTTATATCTTAAGCCCATTTCATGTAGAACATATAAGATTCTTCTATGCACAGGCTTTAACCCATCTCTAACATCTGGCAATGCCCTTCCAACAATAACGCTCATTGAATAATCTAGATATGAAACCTTCATCTCCTTTTCTATGGCACGATATAAAATTCTCTCAGATGTCAAGATTCACGACCTCCTTTGCATACTTTTGGATGAACTCCCGTCTGGGCTCGACGCTCTCTCCCATCAAAATTGTAAAAAGCTCGTCTGCAACAACCGCATCCTCTATTGTAACTTTCTTTAATATCCTTTTCTCAGGATTCATTGTTGTCTCCCATAATTGCTCAGGATTCATCTCCCCCAAACCTTTATATCTCTGAATGGAAGCACCATCTTTTGCGATTTCATCCTTTTCTTTTTCTGTATATGCATATGCAATTGACTTCCCTTTCTTTATTCTGTAAAGAGGGGGCTGCGCTATATACACAAATCCATTCTCGATGAGGGGGCGCATGTAACGGAAGAAGAAGGTTAGCAGCAATGTTCTTATATGAGCTCCATCAACATCTGCATCTGTCATTATTATGATTTTATGATAATTAGCCTTATTAATATCAAATTCATCTTTAATTCCTGTTCCTATGGAAGAAATGATAGCCTTTATCTCATTATTTTCCAATATTTTATCCATTCCCGCTTTTTCAACATTCAAAATTTTTCCTTTTAAAGGCAAAATTGCCTGGAAATTTCTATCCCTCCCCTGCTTTGCAGAGCCACCAGCAGAATCTCCCTCCACCAAAAACAGCTCGCACTTAGATGGGTCTGTTGAGCTGCAATCAGCGAGTTTTCCCGGAAGAGCAGAAGATTCAAGAAAACTCTTTTTTCTTGTTAACTCTCTAGCCTTCCTTGCTGCTTCCCTAGCACGTGATGCTTCCAGTGCTTTTTCAATCACTCTTTTTGCAAGTGATGGGTTCTCCTCCAAAAATATGGCTAATTTTTCATTTATAATTCCTTCCACAATTCCCTTTACTTCTGAATTTCCAAGTCGGGTCTTTGTCTGCCCTTCAAATTGAGGATCTGGAACTTTGCATGAAAGGATGGCAGTTAATCCCTCTCTCACGTCCTCTCCAGAAAGAGTATGGTTATTTTTGAGAATATTTTTTCTGGCATAATCATTTAGTGTTCTTGTCAGCGCTGATTTAAATCCGGAGAGATGAGTGCCCCCCTCATGAGTATTTATGTTATTCACAAATGAAAAAATATTTTCTGCATAACTTTCTGTATACTGCATCGCTATTTCTATACTCACCCCTTCCCTTTCCCCTTCAATAAAAATAACTTCATCATGCAAAGGCTTTTTATTTCTATTTATGTGCTTTACAAATTCGACAATTCCCCCTTTATAATGAAATATTTCTTCCCTTCCAGTCCTCTCATCTTTAAATATTATCTGCAACCCTCTATTAAGAAAAGCGAGTTCCTGAAATCTCTTCCTCAATTCATCAAAATGGAAATTAACATCTTCAAATATCTCCGGGTCGGGATAAAAAGTCACTTTAGTTCCTGTCGAATCTGCATCCCCTATGATTTTTACAGGAGTAACGGGCTCCCCTTTTTCATATCTCTGATAATATACCTTCCCATTTCTCCTCACCTCTACTTCCAGCCACGCAGAAAGGGCATTTACGACGGAGACGCCAACTCCATGCAAGCCACCAGATATTTTATATGCTCCTTTGTCGAACTTTCCTCCTGCATGGAGTTTTGTCATCACTACCTCTACTCCTGGTATGCCATATTCCTCATGCTCCTCAACAGGTATCCCCCTTCCATTATCATCTATACTGATGCTCCCATCCTCATGTATGCATATTTCGATTTTATTACAATATCCTGACAATGCCTCATCAATGGAGTTATCAACAACTTCCTCAACTAAGTGATGAAGACCTCTCTCATCTGTTGAGCCAATATACATTGCAGGTCTTCTTCGAACTCCTTCAAGACCTTCAAGCACTTTTATTTTATCTATCCCATAATCATCTGCCATGATACATCCCGTGAAATTCCTTTTACATATATAATTTTCTAAATCTTATGAAATAATTGCTATCAACAATTAAATTCATGAGTTGAAACTATGAATCATCTCCCAAAAAGTTTCCCTTCTTTCTCCACTGTATGAACTTCTCCCTCCATCTTCTTCCAGCAATCCTCGCAATAAAGATTTCCACAAAGAGGACATTCATAAACCATGCCCTTATAAGTTGGCTCGAGCATGTTTCTTCCACATGATTTGCAAGAGGCTTCCTCTTTATATTTTTCTCTGCATTCACCACAAACCTGAACATCTGGAGTAAGGAGATTTCTTATTTTTTCTCTCTTGATCTCATTTTCTGGCATTTTTATCACTCATTTTGTAAATGGAATGAGCATATAAATATTTCTTTTTACATTTCCATTGAAAAGATAAAATAGGGCATTTTCTTCATTCCAACTTTTTTATATGCTTCTATAGCATTTCCGTTGCTCTCATGAACGTAAAGGCGAAGTGCAAAAACATTATTCCCTGCCATCTTTTTTATTTTTTCTATCAGCATCTTCATTATGCCTTTCCTCCTCCATTTTTTGCTTACATATATACTTTGAAGCCACCATATATCCATTCCCCTCCAATCGCTCCATTCATAAGTTACCATAACCTGTCCTATGATCTCACCATTTTCCTCAGCAACTACATAAAATCCTTTTTCACTATGCTTAATTAATTCTTTAACTCCTTTTAAAGTATCTTCATAGTTTATTTCCGAATTTTCTGATTCCATTGCAAGCATGACATTATTTTTTGCTATTTTCTCCGCATCGCCCATAGAAGCCATCCTTAAGAACATGATTGTGAGAACTATGCAAAGTTTAAATGCATTTCTTTCATTCCTTACCATGAGATATGAAACGATAGAAGTTTATATTGAAAATGAAATTGCAACCATACTTCTTAATAGACCTGAGCGCCTCAATTCCTTTGACCTTAAACTTGGTGATGAGTTGTATGATGCATTGAGGAGCCTATCAAATGATTCAGATGTGAGGGTTGTTGTGATAAAAGGCAAGGGAAAGGGATTTTGTGGAGGAGGGGATGTAAAGGAAATGTATGCAGCAGATGATAAACCACATTTTTTAAGAGAGTTAACAAAGGCAATACATAAATGCGTTATCGAAATAAGGAAGATGAAAAAGCCTGTTATTGCTGCTGTTAATGGCTATGCATATGGAGCAGGCTTCTCATTGGTTTTGGCATGCGACTTGGTCATCGCTGTCAAAGATGCAAAATTTAATACTGCCTTTGTAAATATAGGACTTGCCCCAGGATGCGGTACTTATTTTATAACTCGCTCCATGCCATATCAGAGAGCATGCGAGCTTGTATTGACTGCAAAGACTTTTAATGCCCAGGAGGCATTTGATATGGGGTTGGTAAATAAAGTTGTTGATGATTTGGATGCTGCCATAGATGAATATGCATCGAAATTTAAAAAATTGCCTCCATTGGCAGTTGGAATGGCAAAAATGCTTTTAAATGAGGGCATGCAAAATGATTTAATCAACCATCTTGAATTGGAAAGCGAGACAGCATCTTTATCAGCAGGTTCAGAGGATTTTTTTGAAGGTGTAAAAGCATTTGTTGAAAAAAGGAAGGCAGTTTTTAAGGGAAAATAATTTAGCAATTAATCTATGATAATACCATCTCCTACACTTATCAATCCACCAGAAATTACTCTTGCAAAGATTCCCTCTCTCGGCATGATGCAATCCCCAATTTTTTTTCTTATGACACAATCTTGATGACATTCTTTGCCTATTTGAGTAACCTCCAGCACCACATCTCTTCCTACTCTTATCCTTTGCCCTATAGATAATCTCGAGAGCTCTATGCCTTTAACAGTGAGATTTTCTGCAAAATCGCCGTAGCCAATCTCGATGCCACTTCTCCTCATCTTTTCAATACTTTCTTCGCTCAAAAGACTTACTTGGCGGTGAGAATTTCCAGCATGAGCATCTCCTTTCAACCCTTTTTTTGTAACGTAAATGGAAGGCACAGGTGTCTTACACTCTCCTTTCTTAGCGCTAACATTAATTGATACCAATGTGCCTTTCACCATGCTTATTGAAATCCTAAAAAGCTTTATAAAACTGTGTGCATAACAGCGATATTGATGAATAAAGCAATCGTTGTGCTAATCCTAGTAATAATTGGGGTGGCTGCAATTGCCATACACTTTAACAAAGAGGAGGAAAAAGTTATAACAATATTCCATGCAGGTAGTCTTGCTGGACCCTTTGGAGACCTGGAAAAAAAATTTGAATTACAACATCCGGGCATAGATGTACAAAGGGAGGTTGCAGGAAGCGCAGCCACCATCAGAAAAGTAACTGAATTAGGAAAAAATGCTGATATAGTGGCGAGTGCAGATTACACACTAATCCAAACCATGATGATAGACAGCGAGCCAAAATATGCTAACTACTATATCCAGTTTGCTAGTAATCAAATGGTACTGGCATATACAGATGCTAGCGTCTATAACAAGGATATAAATCAGACAAACTGGTTCAAAATACTTATGAAGGGGGGAGTTAAATTCGGATTCTCAAACCCTAATGATGATCCCTGCGGCTATCGAGCGCTGATGGTGATACAGCTGGCTGAGATATATTACAATAATGACACCATATTTGACAAACTCATAGAAAATAATACAGGAATATATGGTTTCATGGAAAATGGGACTTATAGTATAATTGTTCCTGAAACCCCCAATATAAATCCAAAAAATAAAATAATGATGAGGAGTGCGGAGATAGATTTGATGGCTCTTTTAGAGACGGGGGAAATAGATTACCTTTTCATCTATAAAAGCGTGGCTTATCAGCGTGAAGATGCTGGCATACACTTTTTGGAACTGCCTGCAAAGATCGATTTATCAAAAGAACAATATGAAGATTTTTATAAACAAGTACATGTCATTACTTCCTCTGGCAATATTACAGGCAAGCCCATAATCTATGGATTGACCATACCAAAGAATGCTGAAAATCCAGATTTAGCAGTAGAATTCATTGAAATGCTATTGAGCGAGGCAGGGCGAGATATACTCACCAAAAATGGACAGACTCCTATAACGCCTGCAATCTGCAGCAATAAAGAAGAATTGCCAGATGCACTTAAACCTTATGTGATATGATGAGAAAGAATATTGACTGGCTCATGGTTGGTGCTGGAGTCGTTGGAGCGGTGGCAATTGCATTCATTGCCTTACCAATAGTCAACATGTTCCTTGTCGTGGGCTTAGATGGACTTATGGAAGCATGGAGTGATAACAATGCGTTAAAGGCGATTGCTCTGAGCATGCAGGCTGCACTTTATGCTACACTTTTAAGCATGGCTTTCGGTGTACCGCTTGCATATTTTCTGGCTAGGAAAAAATTTCCGGGAAAGATGTTCATAGAAAGCATTATAGACCTTCCCATAGTTATTCCACATACAGTTGCTGGCATAGCATTGCTTATGGTGCTTGGCACCCATGGCTTTTTTGGTGCTCCTCTGGAGGAAATGGGCATTAAAATCGCTGATTCATTGCCGGGCATAGTGGTTGCCATGGTATTCGTTGCTGCGCCTTTTCTAATCAACTCCGCCAGGGAAGGTTTCGAGGCTGTGGACCCGAGGCTTGAGAATGTTGCCATGAGTTTGGGAGCTTCGCGGCTAAAAAGTCTTTTTACCGTTACAATCCCCCTTAGCATCAGGAATTTATTTGTAGGCGCTATCATGACATGGGCTCGCGCCATCAGTGAGTTTGGGGCAGTAGTTGTGATTGCTTACTTTCCAATGGTAGCTCCCACCTATATTTACTCTCAATACCTTCAATATGGATTGACTAATGCTGGACCTGTAGCAGCCCTCTTACTGTTAATATGTGTAGTAATATTCCTGGCTCTAAGGACGATTTCAGGAAGGTGGAAGCGATATGATAAGGATTGAATCACTTTCAAAAACATGGGGTGACTTTTCCCTTAAAAATATATGCCTGGAGGTGAGGGAAGGAGAGTATTTTATAGTGTTGGGTCCAACTGGCTCAGGAAAAACATTGCTTTTAGAATTAATAGCAGGCTTTTATTATCCTGATAAAGGGAGAATATTTTTGAAGGACATTGATATAACTCATCTCCCTCCAAAGGACAGAGGCATAGGTTTTGTCTATCAGGATTACATGCTTTTCCCAAATATGAATGTGAGAGACAACATTGCCTATGGAATAAAGGTAAAAGGTTTGGAGAAAGAGGTTGTCAAAAAGGTGGAGAAACTGGCAAATTTACTTGGCATATCTTATTTGCTAGACAGATATCCCTCAAATTTGAGCGGGGGTGAAGCACAAAGGGTTGCCATAGCTAGGGCACTCGCTATAGAGCCTGATGTGTTGTTGCTCGATGAACCATTGAGCGCTTTGGACCCAAATCTTAGATTGGAGATAAGAAAGGAGTTGAGGAAGATACATAAAAGGATGAGAACAACAACAATTCATGTGACCCATAGTAGGGAGGATGCCATGATGTTAGGGGACAAAATTGCAGTAATGAATGAAGGAGAGATTATTCAAGTTGGAGATGCGCAAGAAATATTTCGTCGACCTAAATCCAAGTTTGTGGCAGAATTTGTAGGAGTGGAGAATATATTCAGTGGTAAAGCTGAAAGGGAGGATGGCATTACATTATTCCATTCAGAAGGAATAACCATCCAATCCTCCTCAAATGTTATAGGAGATGTTCATGCAAGCATCAGACCAGAGGACATTATCCTATCCCTGCATAAGGTTGAAAGTAGCGCCAGGAACTGCCTAAAAGGCAGAGTGACAGAGATAATGGACATGGGGACAATTATGCGTGTGATGGTTGATTGTGGAATCCCATTTGCTGTAAATATTACCAGAGAATCATGCATGGAAATGGGTATATCCATTGGTAAGGAAGTCTATTTAATATTCAAAGCCCAGAATGTTAACTTATTTGGTTAAAGAGGTAACATATGAAAGATTCCTATGGAAGACCTGTAAAGAGCATTCGCATATCTGTGACAGAAGATTGCAATCTCAATTGTTTTTACTGCCATAACGAGGGACAGCTTCCCAGCAAAACAATAATGTCCTCAGAAGAAATAGAACAAATACTATCAATTGCTGAAATGCTTGGTATAAGGGATGTGAAATTTACAGGTGGCGAGCCTCTTCTCAGGGAGGACATTATAGACATTATTAGGCGAGCCAGCAAACATATGAAGGATGTCTCTCTGACTACAAATGGCACGTTACTTGCCCCCATGGCAAAAAAATTATACGATGCAGGTCTAAATCGCATCAATGTAAGCCTTGATTCTTCGGACAGGGAAAAATACAAAAAAATCACGGGCAAAGACATGCTGGATAAAGTTTTGGATGGCATAAGTGCTGCGGTGGAGGCAGGTTTATATCCTGTCAAAGTTAATATAGTGGCATTGTCTGATGATATAGAGGATATGATGAAAACTGTAAAGGATGTATGGAGAATGGGTGCCATGCCTCAGATAATTGAGCTTGTGAATGTTGGAGAAACTACTTCTCCCAACATCCTTCGTATAGAAAAGTTCATCGCCTCCCGGGCGATAAAGGTAAGAGAGCGGAATATGCACAGGCGAAAAATATACACTTTGAAGGATGATAATGGTTGCCCTAGAGAGGTAGAAATTGTTCGACCCATGCACAATACCGAGTTCTGTGCCAATTGCACCCGCATTAGAGTTACAAGTGGTGGAATGTTGAAGCCATGCCTTATGCATAACCAAGGGCTGGTGGACATACTCACTCCTTTGAGAAAAGGTGCGGGAAGGGAAGAATTGGTTATGCTATTCAAAAAAGCCATAATGAATAGATTTCCTTACTGGAGGTAATAATATGGGAATGATAGATGTTTCGGAAAAAGAAATGGTGTTAAGGACTGCAATAGCAGAGGGTAAACTTACCCTAAAAAAAGAAACTATAGATGCCATAAGGAAAGGTAAGATAAAAAAAGGAAATCCATTTGAAATGGCAGAGGCATCTGCCTTGCTCGGGATCAAAACTACATTCATGAGAATACCTCACTGTCATCCCATACCAATCACTTCAGCTGAATTAAAATTTTCTTTGGAAGATGATACAGTAATTTGCAAATGTGAAGTGAAGGCAAAATACAAAACAGGAGTGGAGATGGAGGCATTGAACGGTGTTACATCAGCTCTCCTAACAATATGGGACATGGTGAAATACCTGGAGAAGGATGATGATGGACAGTATCCTACAACAGCAATACATGGTATTAGGGTTATCAAAAAACAAAAGGGGGATGATATTGGGTGCTAGAGAGCATAAAAAGCATTCCATAAAAAACATAGGCTTCGCTTTGGTAATAGTCAGTGATACAAGAATGGAGAAGAATGATGCCAGCGGAATGTTAATGAAAGAGCTTATAACCAAAGCAGGTCATAGAGTTGTTGGTTACAAAATTGTAAGGAATGATAAGGATGAAATATTATCTGAGGCTTTGCAGTTGTTATCCTCAAACGATGTTGATGCCATCATATTTTGCGGAGGTACGGGCATTTCATCAAGAGATATAACCATCGAAGCCATCAAACCAATATTTGATAAGGAATTGAACGGTTTTGGAGAAATTTTTCGAGTGCTCAGCATGGAGGAAATAGGGAGTGCTGCAATTATGAGCCGTGCAACAGCAGGGGTAACAAAGGGCAAAGCAATATTCTGCATTCCTGGCTCCAAAGGTGCAGTGAAGCTTGCTTTGGAAAGGTTAATATTGCAGGAATGCGGTCATATATTATGGGAGGTAAAAAGATGAGTGCAATGAAGCCCTTCAAGAATTTAATAGACTTTGAAAAAGCAAAGAAGATTATAATGGAAAACACCAAGGAAATGGAAAGAAAGGAAAGGATAAATATACTTGATGCAGAGGGAAGAGTATTGGCTGCTTCAATAAAAGCAGGCATAGATGTACCTGGCTTTAGGCGGGCTGCAATGGATGGTTATGCAGTGATTGCAGAGGATACATTTGGCGCCTCTAGAATCAATCCTAAACGGCTGCGCTTAATAGGAAAGGTTTTTGCTGGAAAAAGAGCAGATGTGAGAGTAAAGAAGGGTACTTGTATCCAAATATCAACAGGGGCTCCTATGCCGGAGGGAGCAGATGCTGTTGTAATTGTTGAGGAAACATCTAAGGAAGGAAATAATGTTAACATATACAAGCCAGTTTATCCTGATGCCAATGTTTCTGCACCTGATTCAGACATTCGGCAAGGGGATGAAATTTTAGCCGAATGCACCATTCTCACACCTCCAAAGATAGGTGTGCTCGCTGCTCTGGGATTGGATGAGGTGGAGGTCTACTCTCGTCCAAAGGTAAAGATATATCCGACTGGAGATGAGATCGTTCCCCCTGGAAAAGGTTTAGATTATGGCAAGATATATGATATTAATTCCTATACACTCGCTACACTTTTAAAAAGCATGGGTGCAGATGTGTATGTAAATGACATTACTGGAGATACAAAAGAAGAGTTGGAGAGTTGTATAGATGGAGCAATGGACGGTGATTATGCTATTTTTTCGGGAGGAAGCAGTGTGGGCGAGAGAGATTTATTGGCGGAGATAATAGCCAAAAAAGGAGAGTTGTTATTTCATGGCATTGCTGTCAAGCCTGGAAAACCCACCATTTTTGGGTTAGTTGATAGTACCATGGTATTTGGAATGCCCGGGTATCCCACATCCTGCCTTACCAATGCCTATGTGTTGCTTGTGCCATCGATAAGGAAAATGGCAAGATTGCCCTTAAATGTCAAAAGGGAAGAGGTTGTGCTATCTCACGACATTGTCTCCACCGTTGGCAGATACCAAATATATACAGTGAGAGTAGCTGAAGGCGTAGCTTATCCAGCATTTAAAGAATCGGGAGCTATAACAAGTATGAGTATGGCTTCAGGATACATGGAAATTCCAGCCAATACTGAGTTCATTGAGAAAGGGAGTAAGGTTGTAGTTAATTATTTCTAAATTCAGAAAAGAGAATAAACAGCCTCTTTCAACTTTGGGACGGTATCATACTTTTCTATTTCTTCAATATGCACCCATGCATATTCTGTATGCTCCCAGTCAGGCTTTATTTTTTTTGTATTTGATGAAAAAAGGAATGGGAATATTCTCCATGTCTGCCCCTCTTTCTCATCAAAAAAGATAATGGGCTCTCCTTTTTTTAATAGCTGAATTTCTTCTTTTGACAGCTGAATTTCTTCTTCTATTTCCCGAAAAGCTCTTTTTAAAACATCCTCGCCCCTCTCAACATATCCAGAAACACATGCCCATTTATTTTTGTAGGTGCTTACTTTATCACTCCTCTTTAGCAATAAAATTTTTTCATCATGCTTAATTACGCATGTTACAACATCTGGCATTTTATCATAGCCTCATTAAAACTTTTTTGTTTGAAGCAATTGCTTCTATTAATTTTTTTCCTTTAGCACTATTTCTGCTAATCTTTATATCGCCCTGCTGCGAGAGATTACCAGAAAAAATGATTTCTCCATCGATAGTAACCTGCACCTCCTTGCCTGCATTCATTTTCCCTGCTTTTAAGACAATGTGCTTCTTTCTCTTGATTATTGAAGGGATGATTTCTCCACTCGAGGAAATGGGCTGTACATGGATTTTTAGTCCTGCTTCTTCTTCTATGCGCGAGATTGTCTTTCCGCTTTTTCCAATGATATGGGGAATATTCCTTTCTTCAACATAAACAACCGCTGCATTGCCATTTATTTTAACATCCACCATTCCATCGACATACCTTTCAATTATTGACGACAAATGCTTCTCCGCAAGCTTTTCAACAGAGCCTTTTTTTCTTTCCTGAATTGGCATAACAACGACTTGCTCACCATATGTGTATATCTCGTACAACTCCTTCTTCGTACTAAAATCCTTCACAATGATTACTGGTCTTGCTAAATCAGCTTCTTCCATTCCAGATGGTATTTTAACTGTGAAGGACATTTCCAGTATTTGCTTAATTTTTCCTTCCTCAATATGAATGACAGTATCAACAACCTGAGGAATCATTCCGAGTTCAACTCTTCCAATGAGACGCTGTACAGCATCAATGGCACGATTTGCATGAGTTACGCCTATTAAACCGACACCTGCCAATCTCATATCAGCAAAGATAACAAAATCCTCGCTCTTTCTCACTTCATCATAGACAACGAAATCAGGTCTGACTAACAAAAGTATGTCAGAGGTAAGCTCCATGTTTTTTTCCAATGGAGCATATTGCGTAATTTCCTCCCTAACCTGCAAATCCCTTGGGCTTTCCATTGTTTTCACGATAGCTCCCAGATCATACAGATATTCTGCAACAGCCTGTGCAAAAGTAGACTTCCCAGAGCCTGGGGGTCCAGAGACAAGGATGCCCCTGTGATAATTAGATAGCCTGTTAATTACTTCCTCATCTAGCTTATAATCATCTAAGGAAAGCTTTATTATTGGGCGCGTAACAGTTATTTCAAATCTGTCAGAAAAGGGAGGGCGTGCAATGACGACTCGCATTGAGCCAAGTTGTACAACAGTAACTCCCTTTCTTTCAATTTCTATGAAACTATCCGCATCTCTCTTTGCCGCTTCAATGATTTCCCTGCTTATTTCATTCATCTCCTTTTCATTCAATTTTTTATTCTCTATCTGCACAATTTTTACATTTCCTGGTTTCCCTTTTTTTGCATATGGTTTGCACCCATCTTTTAAATGGATGCTCATTGTTTCTTTATCAAAGTATCTTAAAATAGCCAGCTCTTTTTCTTCATGCTGAGGACGAATATAATATATTTTCAATCCCTTTGCCTTCGCCACATGCGCTTGCACCCTATCAGATGTACACAAAATGGCATTGCTCTCTTCAGAAATTTTTCTTATGGTGGCATCAATCTCTCCAGTAAAAATTTCCTCTGCTGATGGTCTGCCACCAACAAAATGAAGACGTATTTTTCCTTCCTTATGTAAATGCTGCAATTCAACAATCTCATTTAATCCATTAAAACCGCTCTCTTTTCCTTCATTTGCCTGATGTTCCAGCTCAGCAATAACTGCCTCTGGAATCAAAATATCTGCATCTTTCAATTCCCCTGCTTCAACCAGCTGAGTTACCCTTCCATCGACAATTACAGATGTATCAGTTACTATTTTCATTGAAGTTTAATATTCATGTGATATAAAACTATTGCTGGAAAT
>CAZHBO010000027.1:0-15411 GCA_964530745.1 uncultured Thermoplasmatales archaeon
CCCTCTTTTTTTATCCAATAAATATTTAAGAAAAATTGCTATACCTATTTCAAGCCCCGGTGGTGTAGCGGTTATCATGTGGGCCTGTCGTGAACCCTTTGGAGTAGACCCTCCAAAGCGGCTCACAGAAAGCCCACGACCCGAGTTCAAATGCATTGCCTAAAAAGCATGCCTGAAAATCTCGGCCGGGGCGCTTTTTTTCCAAATCCCGAAACTTACTTATACAAAAGAGATATTCTTTACCTTATAAGGTGAAGGCATGAGAGGGAAAAGAAATGCAATAGCTATTGTAGGTCTTGTATTTTTCATCATTGCACCATCATTCTCTTTTGTATTGACCCCTTCCATGAAAAAATTGCCCGATGATTTGCATCAAACAATTTATTATGATGGAAAACTGGGCATGCTTAATACTACCTCCCTTCAAATGGATTATAAAGAAATTGAGATAAAAAGAGAAATTAATGCAATAGGTAAGGAAGGGAATGTTTTGTTAGTTCGAGAGGACATCTCTGCCGTAGATAAAAGAACGGGGGATGAAATACATGATTTGCACATGACAAAGATATATGGTATAGACCCTTATAATTCAGAAAATGTCCCAGGATATGGAGATGTCTCTAGAATAGCGCAATGGATATTTCCAGTAGGTGTAAAGAAAAAAAATTATCCCGTCTGGAATACAGATTTGGATGATGCATATTCTGCTGGCTATGTAACCGCTGATGATGCAGTAAGTATTGCGTATTACCAAGGAGAGGAGATGAGAGGAGGCATAAAAACTTATAAATATGTAGGGGGGCAGGATGAGATATACATTGGGCATGGTCCGGAGGGAACGCCGCCCGAGGCAAATCTTTCTTATAAAGGGGAATTGACAGCTTGGGTCGACCCAGAAACAGGGACCATAGTTGACTTAGACAAACACGTCATAGAGTACCTTTCTTTTCCAGACTTGCATGTATTACCATCAGATTTAAACATAACGGCAACTCTCACTGGAAAAATATCCATATTTAACATCTCAAAGGCAGGAAGTGGGGATTGGTATGATAGGTATGATGCCGTCGTTTCTAACCATTTATGGGTTGAGGAAGCAAAAAAGGATTTTTATTTAGTAGGGAGCGAAACAGTCATTAAAGACAAAAATGGAAAAATGCTTCCTGAAGATTTGCAAGTAGAGAAAAGCATAGATGCAGTAAATCCCAGAACAATGGAATATTTATCTTTTTACAGCAATAAAAATGGACTGATGACATTTCCAATAGGGGTGGAGAAAAAGAGCTATTTGTTGTGGGATTCTACCCTGAACGATGCATTTCCAGCGCAGTTTGTTGGCGAAGAATCCATTGGAGGAATACAGACTTACAAATACATAACAAAAATTTTTAACTACCCGGTGGGAAAGGAGGAGATAGAAGGAATGAGCGATAGATATGCACCTCTCTATTACACAGGAAACACAACTTATTGGGTGGAGCCAAGTACTGGTTATATCGTCAATTCAGAAAAGAAAGGGAAAATTAAAGCACAATTTCCAGATTTGCATGTTTTACCAGAAAATACAGACGCTACTTTAGAAATGGAAGGAGAAATGTGGGTTTTATCGCAAGGAAAAAAAGATATTAAAATGACGAGGCATGTGAAGGCTACAGATGTTGAATATGAGGGTAAAAATAAGGTTATCATTTTTGAAGACAATACAACCTTATATGATAAAAAAACAGGGAAAGTCATTCCAGAAGGAAGTAGCGTTTCCATTCACGGGGTTTATGCAGAAACTGGGGAGGAGGCGCCAAACTATGGAGATATGGAAAGAGAAGGACTTTTTACATTTCCTCCTGGAGTGGAAAAGAGGAGTTATTTTATGTGGAATCCTGAGATATATGCGCCTTCTCCAGTTCAATTTGTGAGAGAAGAAGACCATGCAGGTATTCATACATATTTATTTAAAACAGAAGAAACAAGAAAAGTATTTGACCCTACTCCCATGATAAATCAAAATGTTATTTATACTACTCTCACTAAATATTGGGTTGAGCCAAATACTGGTTTAATTGTTGATATGGAAAAGACATCCGAGAAAAAAGTGGATATACTAAATTTCTTCATCGGAATACCAAGTCCGTTTTGGATGAAAGTATATAGCGTAAAGCTTTCTTTTACAGATGAGATGGTAAAAGCATTGGTGGAAGAGGCAAAGAAATCAAAAGAGCTTATAGAGCTATCGGAGAAAACAATTCCTGTGACTGAGATTGAATTAACTTTCCCAGATTTGCTAGAAAATATAAAAGTTGCAAAGGAACAAAAAATGCAGATTGAGCAGCTTTCTTCCAAAAAAGTTAAAATCATTGATTTGCATTACTGGATGACAGATAAGTCAGTAAAAGAAATGGCTGGCATGGCGGAGAAGGCTGGCTTCCTTTTATTGCTTTTTGAGGCAATTGTGCCAATTTTGCTTGTTTTCTTCGGAATTGTTTTAATTGCTTTATGGATTGTAAATAAACCCAGGTCTATCTAAATCTTGGTCTCTTACTGAGCAATTGGGGGAGAGGAAGTGGTTCAAAAGGAAGATTTTTCATTTTTTCTTTAATTAATTCATTTAATTCATCTACGCCAACATTTTTTTTATCGCAATCAAAGCGATACCTAGGCTTTAATATGCCATTTTTTTCCTTCTCACCATAGACAATAATTATTGGAATCCATTCTTTTTCGGCATCTCTTATTTTTCTTGAAATGCTTGCATCTCTGTCATCGATGTCTACCCTTCCCTTTATTTTTTTAGCCAGTTCAATGCAATCCTGCAGATATTCTGGGGAAACTGGTAGCAGCCTTACCTGTGTGGGAGAAAGCCAGAATGGAAGCATACCTTTCTTTCCTTCCTTTATATTCTTTGCTTCCTTTTCCAGAATGGCACATATACACCTATCTATTCCTCCAGAGATGGAAGTGTGGAGCAACAAAGGATATCTTTCTTTTCCTTCTTCATCAACATAAGTTATTCCAAATGATTGTGGATTCTCAACATCAATTTGAACAGTGGATAAAGCAAATGATTTACCCACGGAATCATTCATATTGAATTCGAATTTTGTTATGAAGTAAAAATACTGCTCATCCCACATTTCCACCAAAATTGGCTTTCCTACTTCTTTAACAATGTCTTCCACAAATTTCCCGTTCTCCTCAAAAAAATTTTTTACAAATCTTATTGCAACCTCTCCTTCAAAGTCTAAAAGGCGAACCCATTCCATTGAAAGAAGGAATTGCCTTCTAAATTCTTCCAATGCCTGCTCTTTTGTAGCACACAATGTATGCATGTCGGGCATTGTGAAGTAGCGCAGGCGTTTAATTCCAGAGAGCTCGCCATGCTGTTCTTTACGAAATGATTTTGCTAACTCAAAAAAACGCAATGGCAAGTTTCTGTATGAAATAATCATGTCCTTGGCGATGAGATACTGACCGAAGCATGCAGCAAACCTTAGGAAGAACTCTTTTCCTTTATCCCCTTTTATTCTGTATTGCCTAGCAGGAAACTTTTCAATATATTTTTTTAATGCGGGATGGTTTGTATCGTAAATTAAAGGAGTTTCTACTTCCATAGCCCCAGCTGATAAACACATTTCCTCCACTTTACGTTCCAGCAATTTTTTTATGAACCTTCCTTTTGGATACCATCTCATATTTCCTACATCTGAGCCTGGTTCATAATCAACCAGCTCTAAGCCCTGCATTAATGGGATGTGAGCAGGCTGTTTCTCAGCTTTTCTGCTCCCAAATGCTTCATACTCATAAAATTTTTTTAATTCTTCATGCCCAGTAAAATCAAATTTTTCTGCCTCTATTAACTTCCCATCTGGGGTAAAGATGTACCAGGAAGATTTCACCTTTTTCTCCCTTTCCTTTCCCTCAGCCTTTATTTCCCTTGATAATTCTGCCAGTGGATGACCTTTGCAGCTTAACTTAAAAGCCTTATACCAACCAAATGGTGCTTTTTTAACTGTAAATTCCTTTTCCAATTTTTGTTTTAAGCCTTCCATCATAATTTTTGCTGTTCCTGCATCCGCTAGTTGAGATGATAAATGGGCATAGGGATAAAGCATGATTTTGTTCGTTCCAACCATCTTCGCAACTTTTTTTATTTCATCAACAGCATTTTCAACAATTGCCTCAATATCTTTATCATCTCTCTCCACAGCAACAAAAACAGCCAAAGCATCCTCTAGACCATCTTTTTTTATTTTGACTTCTTCAGCATCTTTTATCGCCTTTTCCTTTACCTCATATTCGATGTAATCTGTATGAAGGAAGAGTATTTTCATTGAATTGTAAAGCAATTATGGTATAAAATTCTTGCATTTCGGTAAATTATAAAAAGAGGAAAGACATGCTTTTTCATGCTCCTCAAAGGAAAGGCTTTGATATATGGCGATGACATAAATACAGATGTTATTTTCCCGGGAAGGTATCTGGAGATTATAGATGCCAACGAAATGGCAAAGCATGCAATGGAGGATTTAGACCCTCAATTCCTGCAAAAGGCAATGGGAGGATGCATCATCGTTGCTGGTAAAAACTTTGGATGCGGCTCTTCCCGGGAGCAGGCGGCAACATGCTTAAAATATGCTGGAACAAAGGCAATTATCGCTCGCTCTTTTGCTCGCATTTTCTACAGGAATGCAATCAATTCTGCCTTGCCTGTTTTTGAAAGCGAGGATGTAAAAAAGATAAGGGAGGGGGACGAAATTGAAGTTCATGTTGAGGATGGTGTCATAAAAAATTTAACAAAAGGGGAAGAATACAGGGTAAAGCCACTGCCCAGCTTCCTGCAAAAAATTATAATGAATGGTGGTTTAATTAAAAGTTTGCAAAAAGAGGTGAAAAATGAAGTATAAAATAGCATGGTTGCCAGGTGATGGAGTGGGCAAGGATGTAATGGAGGCAGCGAGGATGGTTTTGGATGCAATAGAATTGAATGCTGAATACGTTGAAGGAGACATAGGATGGGAATTCTGGAAGAAAGAGGGAAATCCTTTACCAGAGAGGACTGTAGAGTTATTAAAAAAAACAGATTGTGCTTTATTTGGTGCCATTACATCAAAGCCAAAAAAAGAGGCGGAGGAGGAGCTAGCACCTGCTCTTAAAGGCAAGGTTGAATATTTCAGCCCAATTGTCAAAATCCGTCAAATGTTTGATTTATATGCAAATATGCGCCCTTGTAAGGCATATCCTGGCAATCCATTGAATTATAGAGATGATATTGACCTGGTAATTTTTAGAGAGAATACAGAGGGCTTATATGCTGGGGTAGAATTTCATCCCTTGCCCACTGAGCTGAGAAGGGTATTGGAGAAACATCCTAAAATGGAGAGATTTTCATCAATTCCCTCAAATGAGATTGCAATATCAACAAGAATTTTTACAAGAAAAGGATGCAGAAGGATACTGAAAAGGGCTTTCGATTATGCTCATGAGAATAAAAGGAAGAGTGTGACTGTGGTTGAGAAGCCGAATGTTATAAGGGAAACTTCTGGCATGATGATTGAGGAAGCAAGAAAAATAGCAAAAAATTATGAAGGCATAGAACTAAAAGAGGTGAATATTGATGCAATGTGCATGTGGTTGTTAAAAAATCCACAAAATTATGATGTCGTAGTAACGTCAAATATGTTTGGAGATATAGTATCTGATTTATCTGCTCAGCTCGTTGGCGGTTTAGGATTTGCTTGTAGTGGGAACATTGGAGACAGCTATGCCCTTTTTGAACCCACGCATGGTTCCGCTCCAAAATATGCTGGTATGTATAAAGTAAATCCAATAGCTATGCTGTTATCTGTAAAAATGATGCTTGATTGGCTTGGAGAGAAAAAATTGGCTGAGAAGCTTGAGGAAGCCATTGCAAAAACAATAAAGGAGGGAAAGGTTAGGACATATGATATGGGGGGAAATGCATCAACGCTGGAAATGGCAGATGAGATAATAAAAAATATGGAATAATACAGAATCATTACTTTTATAAATATCAATGACATTGACGATTGAGAGAAATGGTGGAATTGGAAGAACTCCCTGGAGTAGGTCCTGCAATAGCAAAAAAATTGGAGGAGGCCGGTTATACTGACTTAATGGCGCTTGCAGTTGCATCTCCTTCTGAGCTTGCAGAGATAGCAGATATAGGTGAGGGAGTTGCATCGAAGATTATTCAGGCTGCTCGTGAGAAAGCAGATGTGGGGGGATTTGAAACAGGAGAGGAGATATTGGAAAGGATGAAAGAAAGAAAGCATCTTACAACAGGCTCAAAAGCATTGGATGAATTGCTTGGGGGTGGGTTTGAAACACAGGCTATAACGGAATTATTTGGTGAATTCGGCTCTGGAAAGACACAGATCGCTCATCAGTTATGCGTAAATGTTCAGTTGCCAGAGGAGCAGGGAGGTTTGGATGGGCATGCGTTGTTCATAGATACGGAAAATACTTTTCGCCCTGAGAGAATAGTTCAGATGGCAAATGCTTATGAGATGGATTCAAATGAAGTTTTGAAAAAAATTCATGTAGCAACAGCATACAATTCAAACCACCAAATGATGTTGGTTGAGAAGGCGATGGATGTTGCAAAAGAATATCCCGTTCGCCTTATTGTTGTTGATTCTTTAACAGGGCATTTCAGGGCAGAATATGTTGGAAGAGGGACTCTTGCTGACAGACAACAAAAATTGAATAAACATATGCACTCTCTCCTCAGATTCGGGAGGATTTACAATGCCGTTATATGCGTTACAAATCAAGTTGCAGCAAAGCCTGACGCCTTTTTTGGAGACCCGACACGTCCTATTGGGGGACATATAGTTGGGCATACTGCAATGTTCCGTATTTATCTGAGAAAATCAAAAGGTGGGAAGAGAATCGCCCGCCTCATTGACTCCCCTCATTTGCCAGAAGGGGAAGCAGTTTTCATGGTAAAAGAAGAAGGAGTAAGGGATTGAATTAAATGAAAAGGATAGAACTTTCTCAAGGGGCTGGAGGGAGTAAAACAGCATCCCTCATAAAGGAATACATTCTTCCTTATTTTCCTGATACAGATGCGGAAGTTTCATTACACGATCTTGATGATTCTGCAGTAATCAATGGCATTGTTTTTACAACTGACTCACATACTGTAAAGCCAATTTTTTTTCCTGGAGGAGATATAGGAAAATTAGCAGTTGCTGGAACTGTTAATGACATTGCCGTCATGGGAGCAAAGCCGATAGCATTATCAGCAGGTTTTATTATTGAAGAAGGCTTTCCTTTGCAAGATTTTGAGAAAATTGTAAAAAGTATGGGAGAGACCGCAAATATAGCAGGTGTACCTATCATTACGGGAGATACAAAAGTCGTTGAAAATGGTGCAATAGAAGAGATAATCATAAATACATCAGGAATTGGAATAGAGAGCGAATTGCTAAAAAAAAATATGGAGGAGGTTGGGAGAGGAAAAAAATGGCTTCAAGACTCTTCTTTGCAGCCTGGTGATAAAATAATCATTAATGGAAAAATTGCTGACCATGGAGTGGCAATACTTTCCTTTCGGGAAGGATATGGATTTGAGGCAAATATAAAATCTGATGTTTTTCCAATCAACAAGCTAATGGAAGTTTGTTTAAATGTAGGAGGAATAGTATCTGCCAAAGACCCAACTAGAGGAGGGATTGCAAATGCATTGAATGAACTTGCAGAAAAGTCACATGTTGGTATGCTTATTGAGGAAGAAAGGATTCCAATTAATGAAGGAACTCTTGCAGCATGTGAAATGCTTGGAATCGACCCATATGCAATAGGAAATGAAGGAAAGGTTATTTTAGGCGTTTTGAAGGAAAAAGCTGAAGATGTTTTAAAGGAAATGAGAAGACATCCCCTTGGAAAAGATGCAGAAATCATAGGGGAAGTTACTGAAGGAAAGGACGTTATATTGGAAACAGTCGTAGGTGGAAAAAGGATTCTGGAAGCGCCATTGGGAGATCCTGTCCCTAGAATATGCTAATCATCCAATAATTCTTTTCTGCTTTCCTCCTCTTGGTATTTTGCAGGATTTTGCAAATAGTCCTTCATTATTTCATACTCCAAAGGCGAAAGGTAATCTTTCAGCCATTCTATTCCCTTTCCAAATGGAATGAGGGCATGCAGCCTTACCCCAAATTTTTTAGCTGCCTCCTTTCCTCCCTGTTCTCTATCGATAAGAACTGCAACATCATTGCATTTTATGTTGCACTTTCTCCTTTCCGCTTCCCTTTTCAATTGCTCTATGGCAATAATTTTACTGTCAAATTTTGTAACAAGATCATCAACTGCAACAAATACATCTCCTTCCTTTATCTCTCCCTCAACCAATGAATGCTCGCCATAGCGGGATATGCTTTCTTGTAAATTTGAAACTGAAATCGATTCCAGCTTTCTTGTATAACACAATGGAATTTTATGGATTACAGAAATTGAAGTTGCAATTGGAATTCCAGCCATAGCAATTCCCAGTATTTTGTTCGCCTCGCACTTTTCCTTTATCATCTCACCCATTGCTTCTCCAACTTTTATGAGCAAGCTCGGATAGGATGGAAGAAGGCGCAATTGGATATAGAAAGGACTCCATAGCCCAGACACAAGTTTCCATCCTTCTTTTTTATCCCTCAACCATGTTTTTATCAATCCATGTTTATACAAATCAATCATAATTTCCTTTGCCTTCATATTACCTCCCAAATTTTAATGCCTCTTTACAAAATTCTTTAGTTGCTTTTGTTATGTCCTTACTGTTATAAATGGAAGAACCAATGATGGCATATGCAGGAAATCCTTTGAGGAGGGAAAAGGTTTTACCAATCTCCCCTCCCTGTCTTCCTATTCCTGGCATGCAATATCTCGGATTCTCTATCATTGAAGACAAAAGAGAATGATATTTTTTTATTGCCTCTATCCTATTTCCAGGGAGGATGAAATATTCAACCCCCATACTTGCACCAATTTTATACATCTCTTCTGGTGCATCATTTCTCATAAATCCTCCTTCCTTTTCAATATATGCAGGATGCGTCATTTCTCCCCCTACCAAAGGGGTCATATTTTCCTTTAGAACTGCATTGATGAATGCTTCCTCCGTTTTCGGTCCTGCCTGTGGAAAAATGATGAAACCTTTTATGTCAGCATCGCTACATGCTTTTGCAAATTTCTCTGCCATTTGTGGGATATCGGTTCCTGCCTTTTGATGATCATAGATTGTTGGAAGGGAGCAATGTTCTTTTACTACGGAGGTCAATTTTTTTAAGCCATATGTTAAGCCCAAGATAGCTCCAACTTTATATCCAACAACCCCTTCTATGTGGCATGTTTTCTCCACCAACTCTTCAAATTTTTGGAGGGAAAATACATCGCAGGCAATGATAATGCCATGCTCTTCTTCGAATAGCATCCAATAGTAATCAAGTAGATTCTTTTAGTGTTTTCCCTCCTTTCACATGCAAAAATTGAAGGATGAGGTATTTAGAGGAAATAGTGAAAGAATTAAAGAAAAAATGAAGAATGAGCCGTTTGTGGGCATAAGCATAGAAAAAAATGTTATCCATAAATTTTTCAGATAAGGAAATGATACTTCTTTCCTTTCATACCTTCCTGCTGATGAACTAATTGAACTCTAAAAGAAACTGGAGAAAAGAGAAAACATGTTTAGAGCAAATGAAATCATTGTTAATTCATTTTATGGGGAATCAAGCACAAAAATTAAATATATGTTTAAACATACATTTATTCATGTCCTTCAAGACATTAACGATAAAAGAAGATGTTTATAAAAAACTGCTTTCCATGAAAAGAGAAAATGAGAGTTTCAGTGATTTATTTGAGCGTTTAAGTGAAAAGAGCGTAGCATCTCTCAAAAAATTAAGGGGATGTATAGAATTCGATGAGAGAGATAAAATGATTAAAGACATATATGAAAAAAGAGGAGAAAGAAGATATTGTTGATGAACATGATTTTTGTGGATACTGATGTATTAATAGAAATCTTTGACAAAAAATCGGATAAAGGTGATGAAGCATTAAAGAGAATAGAAGAGACAGGGGAAGATATCGCAATAACATCCTTGAATCTGCATGAGATTTTATATGGCGTATATAAATATGCAAAAAATGGAAAAAAGAAGATTATAGAAGGGCTTGAGCAATTGGAAACAGTAGAATTCAATAAGGATGATGCCAAGTTATCTGCAAAGTTGGAAATAGAGTGTGAAAGAAAAGGGAAAAAGGTTGCAAGGATAGATGCTATGATAGCTGCTATGGTCATAAACAGAAAAGCAAAACTTTATACTTTCAACCAAAAACATTTCAGGTCATTTGATAAGATTTTACTCTAGAAAGGAAGGTCATATTTATATATGAAAAGTTTATTCAGCATTCCATGGCACGTATGCATCGACGCAAGAAAGGAAAAGCCTCCTCAAAACATCCTATTGAAAGAAAGCATCCTTCATGGGGATTGGATGTAAAAGAAATTGAGGAGAGAATCGTAAGACTTGCTGAAGAAGGAAAGCCTCCTTCTTTAATAGGGATTATCCTAAGAGATGGATATGGGGTGCCAGATATAAAAGCTGTCACTGGAAAAAAGCTAACAAAAATTTTGGAGGAGCATGATTTATTGCCGCCTATACCTCAAGATTTGGCAAACTTGCTTGAAAAAAGGGCAAATTTAAACAAGCATCTTGCCATTCATAAAAAAGATTTGAATAATAAAAGGAATTTGCATCTCATTGAAGCAAAGATTAGAAGACTGATAAAATATTATAAAAGAGAAGGAAGGATTCCACAAAAATTTTCAATGTAACTTCTTTCTTTGCTTTTCTATGGCTTCTTCCATCCCAATTTCTCCTTTTAAAACCTTTTCTGCAAGGGATTTTGAGATGGTTATATCACCACTAACAATCCTGCTTTTTCTTTGAATGTCCTTTATCTCCCCTTCTTTTGGCTCTACAACCATCTCCTTTTCAACGAGTTTCCCCGACATCCTGGCAATAGAAAATGCAGATAAGGTATCATCTGCAGATGTTGTGGATGTTTCATCCACTATTTCTATACATATATCCATCTCACGAAGCAGGTTGATTATTCTATTCCTAACAAGACGGGCGCCATGTCCTATCCTCACAATTAAATTCTCTCTTCCCCATTCCTTTGCATACAATGCAACAAAATTAACAACATCTTCGGCGCCATTTGCAAGAAATTTTCTTAATAAAATACCATTTCCAAAGACTGCCAAACCTGGTGTGAGCCCCGGATCAATGCCAATAATTATTTTTTTGGAGGCATTTTCTCCTGCTCTCATCAAAATGGCTTTATCAATCAAGATTCCAATATCTCCTCCTTTGTAAGCTAAAACATTTTCGAAATTTATTTTCTTCCTTTCTTCAATTGTGGTTATAATGACTTTTACGTTAGGGGGAATGGGCTGATGAAATGTTAAAGAAATAAATGGCATTTCTCTTTTCTTGAGTGAGGTAATTAATTCATAGTAAAAAGAAAAGTTGGATGTTAGCACGCCAATCATTATATGTTTAATTCTTCATTCTATTTAAATATTGATGCATCCCAAATATTTAATACGTCAATTAATTTTAAAATCGTGAAAGTTGGAATAACAGCACTTGTTCCTCCTGAGGTAATATATGCCCATGGTCATTCATCCATAGATGTGAATAACCTCGTTCCCTATTCACAACTAAAACCAAAAGTGAAATTGTGTGCATGGACTGCCATCTGGAGGGATTTAATCATAAAAAGAGAAATAGTGTTGGATAGCCTTATAGTTGTTGCATCTGGAGATTGTTATAACAGTGTTGTGGAAGGGGAGAAAGTTGCCTCCTCTGGTTATCCAGTTGCTTATTTCTTTTATCCCTTTGATGGGAATAAAAAAGAAATGGAAATGGAAATAAAAAAATTATCTGCTTTTTTGGGGGGAGAAGGAGATGGAGGAGTATATGAAAAAATTTATGAACTAAAAAGGAAGGCAATGATTCTGGATGAAGAAAGGTGGAAAGGAGAGATATGGGGTAAGGACTTATTTCCTTTAATCGTTTCTTTCAGCGATTTGGGAGGAAGCATTGATGAAATGCAAAAAAAAATTGAAGAATTTGATTATAGCAATAGTGTAGAAGGGATTCCAATTGCATTAATTGGCGTTCCCCCCATCTATGCAGACTTTCATCATATAGCAGAGAGCATAGGATTTCACATCGTTTTTGATGAACTGCCATACGAATTCATACGGTTGAGGGGAAGAGATGAGGAAGAGGTTGCACACAATTATGCTAACTATTCCTTTGCTAGAGATATAAAATATAGAATTAATTTATTGAAGAAGGAACTAAAAAGGAGGAATGTAAAGGGAGTCATTCATTACACGCAATTTCCATGTCATCATATACTTGAGGATGAAATTTTAAGGAAGGAGTTGCCATATCCAATGCTCACCCTACAAGGAGACTTACCGCAAAAAACACCAGAGCAAATAGTTTTGCGACTTGAAGCATTCCATGAAATGCTGGAGGAAAAATGATCGGACTGGATTTGGGGTCCACGGCAGCAAAAATGGTCAAATTCGAGGGAAAGATTAAGGAGTGGAGAATTGTGAGAAGCCATCAGTGGAAGGAATTGATTCCTTCAGAAGGCAAAATATGTACAACAGGATATTTCAGAAAGGCGTTTCCAAATACAAAATCAATAACGGAGATAACAGCAGCACGGTATGGCACAACTTATTTTTTTCCGGATGCAGAGGTCATTGTAGATATAGGCGGGCAGGATACGAAGGTAATAGATATAAGAAACAATTCATTTGTTATAAATGATAAATGTAGTGCTGGAACAGGAGCTTTTCTGGAGTTTTTTGCAGAATATCTTGGGATGAGCATGGAAGAAATGGGGAATGTTTATGAAGTTGAGAAGGTTGAGTTAAACAACACATGTGGGATTTTTATGCTCTCTGAAGTTATTTCAAACCTGGTGAAAGGACATGGCAAGGAAAAAATCATAGCTGGCATACAATGGTCTTTTGCACGAAAAATAGCATCCATGATTCCAGAGGCAGAGAACATAGTTGTAATTGGGGGTGTGGCAAAGAATAAAGGAATTGTAAATGCCCTAGAAAAAATTTTAGATAACAAGCTCATGATTCCCGAGCATCCGCAATTAATAAATGCTTTGGGGGCTGCATTGTATGGTGATAAATGAGTATGGCGTCATTGTTTGCCCTAAATGCAGGGTTGCAAGGGGGGTTCATCTTCGCCAAAAAACAGCAAAATGCCCGAGGTGTGGCAAAACATTGGAGTTAAAAAAACTTAAAATTATTTGCACAGCAAAAGATGCGAGAAAACTTCAAGAGGCGGTTGCGATGGTGAATATGAAGTTGGGGAAGAACCCAAAAAGTTATTTATAGAAAAAGCATAAGCAGTGAGGAAATGAAAAAAGTGCTAATTGGAATAATAATCTCAACAATCCTATTAATGCCGTTCTGCCAAGGCGGAGAAGATGAAGTAAAAAAAGAAGGTATAGTTGTGGAGAGCGACAAAATTGTGATTAATAATGGTGAGGTTGAGGAGGATATAATTTATGAAAGTGTTCTGAGCAATTACAATGGTACATTACAAATATGGGCACCTTATGAAAAAACTGAGATTAAGTATGAAGGAAATATTTTGGAAGGAAAGAGGGAAGGAAATATTATCTCGCTATATCTGGGGGATTACAACATAACCATACCTTTTGGGGAAAACATTTCGATAAAAATTACATATAGTATTTCTGATAAATTTGAAAAAAAATTTATTTATGAAACGAATGAACTGGAAATACAAATACATTCAGAAAAATATCCAAGAGGAAATATACCTTTAGTTTATAAGGGCAATAATACCTATACTTATTCTTCCAGTCAGCCTTTTAATCCAGATGAGTCATTCTGGTTGGAGTTTATTGTACAAAAGCAAAAAGAAAGTAATTTTTCCTATCTTATCCTTGGTATTGCAGCAATCTTTCTTGCTGTCATTTTGATTGGGTACATTGCATTTACCGCAAAAGGAAAAGGAAAAACACTCGCCAAGGAATCAGATGAAGCACTTGAGTTGAGAAAAAGGTTGCTTATGGATGCTCTGAAAACTTTAGAGATAGAGCATGATAAAGGAAAAATTTCGGACGTTTACTATAATTCCATCAAGGACTATTTCAAAAGGGAGGCTATAAAAGTTTTGAAAGAAATTGAAAGAAGGAAATAGTATGGATTGTTGATATGGATTCCAATTTTCATATCGTGTGAATAATATTTATATGCCCATACAATTTCAGCATAGAAGATGAAGAGAGTAATGGCAATACTGGCTGTGTTCATATTTATTAACATTTATCCAGTAATTACAATAAGCGATACCCAGCTAAATGATTTGCCATCTTATTTCAGCTGGCGTGACATCGATGGAACAGATTATACGACACCAATAAAAAACCAAGCCCCGGCTCCAACATGCGAAGCATATGCGTTAGTTGCTTCCCTGGAAACAAAAATGCAGTATAAGATTGGAAAAATCTATAATCCGGATTTGTCAGAAGCACATCTTTTTTTCTATCCTGGTGGAAGCATTAAAGCAGGGTATGTAAACATAATTGATGCGGCAAATTATTTAATCAAGCACGGTGTCCCGGATGAAGGGTGCTTTCCTGATCCACATCGCCCCTATGACTTTTCATTTGAAAGTCTACCAGGCTGGGAAGATAGAACTGTAAAAATAAAAGGATGGGGCTGGGTGGAACATAGCCAAGATGCCATCAAAAGAGCTCTCATAGAGCATGGTCCCCTCATGGTATGCATATATTTCTGGAGGGATTTTTACTACTACCATGGGGGCGTATACCACCACCGATGGGGTCGGCTGGTAGGGGGACATGTAGTGGCAATAGTTGGCTATGATGACAGCCAAGGATGCTGGATTATAAAAAACAGTTGGGGAACAGGATGGGGTGAGGACGGATGGCTAAGAATTGCCTATGATAGCTTGAGGATTGCAGAATGGTATGGTAAGGGCACAGGTGTAATGTATATTGATGGCGTCTACGGCAACCTCATGCCAGATGTACCAAAAGTTCAAATAGAGAAGCCGGAGATATACCACACCTATATTTTTGGAAGAGAATTTCCAACGATAATAAGGAAAATACCTTTCATTCAGGAAGGCGCTCCTCGTATTTTTGGACCACTTACAATAAAGGTGAATTCCAGCAACACAAATAAAGTTGAGTTTTATGTTGATGGGGAGTTAAAATATGTGGATGAAAAGCAGCCATATGAATGGGATCTGGAAGCAGAACCTGGAATCCATACCATAGAAACCTTTGCTT
>CAZHBO010000028.1:0-15404 GCA_964530745.1 uncultured Thermoplasmatales archaeon
CACATAGATAGGAGCTGTCAAAAATATAAATACCAAAAATCATTTATTATCATGGGCCACAAAATAAGCAAATTTATTGTTGTTTTTGTTGTGGTTGCTTTACTTTCTGCAGGACTCTCTGGATGCATATCCAAAAAAACATACATGGTGGAAATGCGCGACGGCATTCATCTTGCAACAGATGTCTACCTTCCCAAGAAAAAATCATTGCCCCATGGAACAATTCTTATCAGAACGCCTTACAACAAAGATAACCTTCAACGCCTTGGAGTTGCATGGGCGTTGTATGGATGGCCCGTTGTCATTCAGGACATGAGGGGCAGATTCGCATCAGAAGGAGTGGACACGGTATTCAGAAAAGCCCATACTGATGGACCTGACACTCTTGAATGGATTGCAAGCCAATCATGGTGCAATGGAAAAGTTGCAACCTTTGGTGCATCGGCTCTTGGCATATGCCAGTATTTCATGGCTGGAGCAAACCCACCAAACCTTGCATGCCAGTATATCGGGGTTGCAACCCCAAACATACACCATCATGCAATATTCCAGGGTGGTGAGTTCAGAAAAAATTTGATGGAAACATGGCTGAATTTGCAGAACAGCACATTTATACTTCCAGAATGGTTTGCTCACGAAAATTACACCCTTGACTACTGGACAAATGTCACCCTTGATGACAAATGGCAGAACGTCAACATCCCTGCAATTCACATAGGAGGATGGTATGACATCTTCACCCAGGGAACCATCGACGGCTTCATGGGATACCAGTACAATGGTGGGACAGGCGCAAGGGGCAAGTCGAAACTTATCATAGGACCATGGTCCCATTCAGGCGGAAGTCAGCTTCAACAGGGAGAACTTACCTATCCAGAAAATGCCAAGGATAACTTCTCGATGGCAATGTTCTCCGATATGATTGACGAATATACAATGAACGGTCCCGATGACTTTGATAAATGGCCAGCAGTCACCTACTATGTCATGGGAGATGTCTATAACGAAAGTGCCCCGGGCAATGCATGGCTTACCTCGGACAAATGGCCTGTTGAATATGATGCCACACCATTCTATTTTCATGAAGACGGAACATTGAGCGATAAACAGCCATCCACATACTCTTTTCTGAGCTTCGCATACGACCCAACAAATCCTGTTCCAACGATTGGCGGCAGAAATCTGTACATGCCAATGGGTCCCTACGACCAGCGAATGGTGGAAAATAGGGATGATGTGCTTGTTTTCACGACTCCTGTATTAAACAAGCCAGTATGGATTACAGGTCCTGTCAAAGCGAGATTATATGTATCCTCTGACTGCCCTGATACGGATTTTACAGTAAAGCTATGCGATGTATACCCTGATGGCAAATCCATGCTGATAGCTGATGGCATATTGAGGATGAGGAATAGAAATGGATTTGACCACTGGGAATTCATGGAACCTGGAAAGGTGTATGGAATTGATGTTGATTTGTGGAGCACCTCATACATATGGAACGCAGGGCACAAAATTCGCGTTTCCATCTCCTCATCGAATTCACCCCGTTTCCTTCCCAATCCAAATACCAGAGAGCCGATAGGACAGAATAAAAGCTATAGAATTGCCCACAATACAGTGTATTTAAGCCCGATATACCCCTCTTCCATTATTCTTCCCGTAATAGATAAAAACTTCGAGCAGGAAGCACAAAATACCTCATCGCTCCTTAATGCACTGGTCTCCCATGCACGCCAGAAAATAATTAGCAGATTGATGAAGAATCCATCAAAGGCATGGCTGGCAGATTACATCATGCAAGAGTGGTTATCCCCAAAATCCTTCCATTAGGAATCTATATCTCCACTTTCTTTCCCGTCTCGTCCCTCTTCCATTTTCCGAAATCTTTCATTTTTTTTAGCATGTTAATATCAAAAACAGGACCGTCCTTGCACACATGGTAGCCATCTATTGCGCATGAATCACATATGCCTACTCCACATTTCATATACCTCTCCAAGCTTGCCTGCATTGGTATGTTTTTTTTGATACATAAATCGAAAACTTTTTTCATCATGGCTTCTGGTCCGCATGTATAAACCATATCAAACTTTCCTTCTTTTATTATTTTTTCAAAAACATCTGTTGCAAATCCATGATAGCCATGAGAGCCATCATCAGTAGCTATGTAGAGCTTTGCATTCATTTCTTTCAATTCCTTTTCAAAAAGTAAAAGAGATGATGTTCTTGCTCCTAAAATAACAACCTTCTCTTTAACCATTTTTATAAGGGGCATTAAAGGAGCGATTCCTGTTCCACCTGCAACAAATAAAAATTTTTTTCCATGCATAGAAAAGGCATTCCCGTAGGGTCCTCTTATCCCTATTTTATCTCCAACATTCATTTCATGCAACTTTTTTGTCCCTTCTCCCTTTTTTTCTACAGTCACACCTTGCTTTCCTCCAATAAATGATAATGACATTGGTATTTCATCAACACCAGGGATCCATATCATGATAAATTGTCCAGGCTTGGCATTCCTGCATTTTTCATCAGAAAAATAAAACGTTTTGTGTAATGTTGTATTTTCAATAATGTCAACAATTGAGCATATCCGCGGAGGCATAAAGAGAAATGAATTATGCGTAAATATTTATTCCTATTTTGTTTCAAAAGGGGAAAACCTGTGCTTATTTATGGCTGAAACTTTATCGTCTTCTTTTTAACATAAAGATTATCAGTATCCCTATAATAATGCCTATTGCAACTAAAAAAATCTCAGAGCCAAATCTACTATTTTTTACCTCTACAGTTACTGAGGATATATCCGAATATTCATGTCCGTCGTAAGCTCTTATTTTTATTTGATGATTCCCGTTATTCACTTCTCTCGTGTTCCATATATATTCCCAAGCGGTTGTCCCAGTGGCAACTTTCCATGGACTATCATCAATTTTTATCTCAACCCTCCGAATAGTATCATCTCCATTTCTATCACTTGCTGTCCCCTTAATGGCAACTGTTCCCCTCATCTCTTTTCCATCATATGGGGAAATTATGTCGACAATGGGAGGAAAGGAAGGAGGTTCGTATTTCACCTCTATAAAAATTCTTCCAGACTCTATGCTACGTAGAAAACCATGCAGCGTTCTCCCAACGACTTCAATTAAAACTTCTCCATTATCTACTCCTTCATCAGATGATTTTGCCTGCAGGCTAATTAAAATGGATTTACTCTCTCTCGGTTGCAAAGCAAATGCTTTCTCGCTTGCTGTCACGACAAGCCATGACGGATTTTCTAATACTTTTATCTCCGCCCAGATTGGAAAGTAGGCAATGAAGTATGGCTCATATTTAATGCTAAGCTCTAATTCCCCTTCTCCATTTTCATTGAGATGATAGATGCCCTCATGTCCTAGCTCAACATCTATCTCTCCCCATGGAAATGCATTGGCGGATGGAAGTAAAATAATGCTTATTACCAGCAAAGGAAATATACAACGTTTTTTTTCTTTCATTTCTTTAAATATTAAGCTATGCTATTTATAGTTTTTATGGAGGGTGGAGTGCTATTCAAACAAAGCTCTATATTCTGGAACGACATCTTGCATGAACTTCTTCATTCCTTCCATTGTTTTGTAATGCCTCATCATTTCTTTTATAACTGCAAAGGGAATTGTTGCTATATCAACGCCTAGCTCAGCTACTTCCCTAACTTGGCGTGCATTTCTTATGCTTGCTGCAATAATCTTTGTTTTGAAGTTGTATGCCCTGTATATTTTTATTATGCTTTCTGTTAGCTCTACACCACTGTATATCCCATTGTCATTAAACTCAATTTCCTTTAATTCATTGTAAAGCTCAGCTGGGCTTTCCATTTTCGCCTTTTCCATTATTTTTATTCCTTCAATTTTTTTCATTAAGGTAAAGTTATAATAATCCCCTTTGCCAAATTCTATTCCTAGATTTTTTCTGATGTAATCATCTATCCTTCCTAAAAATGGACTTACATAACTTGCCCCTGCTTTTGCTGCCATTAAAGCTTGCTCTGGAGTCATGACCAAAGTGGCGTTTGTTGGAATTCCTTTGCTTTCTAAATATTTTATTGCCTTTATTCCCTCAAAATCTTCGCCTTCTTCCATGACAGTATTGATTGGCACTTTAATGACAACGTTGTTATTTGCAGGATTGAATTTCTCATAAAGGAGTTCTGCTTCCTTTATTATTTCTTCACTTTTTGCCCCTTTCACTTCTAAGCTTACTGGTCCATCAACGGCAAGACATATTCTTTTTATGTAATCCTCCATGCTAACTTCCTTTCCCTCCTTTTTCAATTTATCAACAGCTTTTTTTATTAAAGAAGGATTTGTCGTCACTCCATCTAAAATCCCCCATGAATATGCTTTCTCTATCTCATCCAAATCTGCTGTATCAATGAATATTTTCATTTTATCCAACCTAGCAATAAAACAAGCATATATAGGCATTTTTATGCAGAGTGCAGAGACTGTCAAATAGCGGAAATCAATCCTCCAACAATGAGCATTTCTCAAGCCTTTCATTTACTAAAAGGTGCATCATCTCATGAATTATTCAAACAAAAACCAAAGTTTCGATTGAGATATTCTGGCGAGCATTCTGGAGTCCAGGCAAATTCTATCGCAACCATAGATGCTGATGCAGAAACTACAATAAACATCGACAACGTTGACGAAATTTTTTCTCCTCCCTTCTCCTGCTGAGAAGCCCCACCATTTATGGCGGGGAGTATGTCACTAGTTCCTATAGAGCAAAACAAATATTTTAAATGGAAATGTTATATATCAAATGCCTAAAATCATCCTCAATCCAAATGAGCCAAATCCAAGATATATGATGTATAAGGAGTCTGCAATGAAAATTTTTGTAAAGCTACTTACAAGTAATGATGACTTATTTTGGCTAACAGGAAAAACTGGAATGGGGAAGAGCACTTTTTTGTTGTGGCTCAAAAAATTTGCGCCAAAATATAACATAAAGCCCCTTTTCTTCCATGGAGGAGAGGATTTAAAATTTGAGGTGGTTAAAATGGAGATTGAAGAGGCGGCAAAACCATCCTTCTTTGCAAAATTTTTTTTGAGGAGAAAATATACAAAAAAGCCTTTATTAGTCCTTTTAGATGAGGTTGGATGGGTTAGTGAGGAAGAAAATGAAAAAATTTTCCGCTATTTAGTAAGCAAGTTGGATGACCCTGATTTGAGAATTGGCGTTGTCCTTTCCTCCATTCATCAATACAAATCGAAAGCATTTTTAGTTTTTTATTTTAGGGAGAGATATATTGAAACCATACCATTGCAAATGCCAGAAAAAGAAATAGTAATGGAAATGATAAGAAAAAGAATAGAAGATGCTGGCGGGAAAGATTTTGAACCATTTGGGGAAAAAGAAATTGAGAAAATTGTGATAAACTCGAGCAGCCCAAGAGAAATTTTGATTAAGCTTGAAAAAATGCTACCAGAAATCACTTAGTTTTGTATCTTTCACTTTTTCATTTGTAAACAATGATTCTACAGATTTTTCAAAGACACGTATGCGCTGCTTCGTGTACTCCGGTATAGAAAACTTCTCCATGATTCTTTTTGCTGGCTCTAAATATTTTTTAATTGATTTCTCATGGACTGTTAATGTTAAAGGGCTTCCACATTTTGTGCATACTCCCTTCAATGGAACCCTCCTGTATTTTGTATTGCATTTTACACACCTCACCTGCTGGCGAGTAAAAGCCCTGAAATTTCCCAATAAATCTGGCAGGAAGTGAGTCTGAATAACACGGGCAGCAACATCTGATTCATCAACAGCCCTTATTTTTCTTGCCAGCTCCAATTGTGCATCCAGCTTCTCCTCCATTTTCTTTAATTTTTTATAGGTGGATACTTTTGGTGCATCTGCTATGTTTTTTGTATCATGGGTGAAGGCGAAATTTGTGTATTCCTTACCGCTTCCAATGCGATATGCAACCAAGTCCATTTCTTTTTCTATTTCCCTAGGATGAGCATGACGCATAGTTGCCCTGTAAAATTTTAAAGGATAACGGGGAAGTAAATCAATATTCTGTGCCTCCTTATCAATCTCTGCAGGAGAAATACGGGTTGCTAAAACGAGTGGCAAATCCATTTTTCCACCTGTTTTCTCTGGAATATATGCATGGGAGAAGTTTATGAGGACATCCATTAAAAGCATCAAAGCATCTTCATCACCATCACAATTCCTTCTCTTTGCAGCATGATAGAAAGGATGGGCACAGCATACATTTGCATCTATAAAACCAATGATTCTTCCAACTGCACCAGCAGAAGTGTGGGGGGACAATCCAACCACGAGATGACCTACTAATTGCGAAATGTCGCTAGCGTTATAAAATCTCTCAATTCCATAAAATTTTTCCAACAAATCATCAATAAAATTTGCCACATTAAGCATATAAAAACCGCATTTTTTTGAAGGAATGACATCCTGGGGGAGCAGTTCGCAAATTTGCTCCTCGCTTTCCAAAGGATTACCTTTCCAATCTTTTGTATAACCCAGTTCATGAAGTTTTTCAATGGAAGTCCCTATTTCAGAAGGACGGAAATGGGTGAGGGGCATATTTGTCATGTCAAAGCGCGCAGTCCCATCTTTGAAAACATAAACTCCATGAATTGCCCGTAGCAAACCCTTCTCTATAGCTTCTGGCGTTTTATTTTTTGAAGAAAGCCCTATGACTCCTTTAACTTTCTCTGGAATCTTTTTTATCCCCAATTCTTTCTTTGCTTTTTCAATTTCATTTGCCAGATTGACTTCATGCTGTATCGCTTTTTTGGTAGAAACCGTATATCCCCCACAATCACACCTCATTTTATATGTTGTATTCCCACAAACTGCACACCTCCTCTCCTCCATCTCCATTTTTATTTTATTGCATTTCATGGCGGAGTTTATCAACCTCTCTCTCCCTCCTGCGCTTCCGACTGGAAATAAAACATGGGGGGTTGCCCTCATTGTTCTCTCCGCTGCCTTCTCTGGTCTTCCCATCCTTACCCCTATCCTATGGGGGGCTTTTGGCATTATTTTTACTCCCGAAAGGGAGGAAACTATCTCCATCACATCCTTTCCATGAATTTTTTCAGCCAATTCATTTCCATTTTCATCAAATCCACAGCATCTCAACAAAGGGATGGCATATTTTTTTATGACATATCCCTCCCTTTCCTCATGAAGGACACCTAACTTGAGCAGAACTTCCTTCACCTCCTCATTTTTCTGGAGAATGAGGCTTCCATTGAATTTTCCATTTCTAATTGCATTTTTGAGGAGATAAAAATCATCAACGCTTATGTCATGCCAGAAAAGATTGTAGGATGGATGGAGGGGAATGTCGAAATCCTTCGCCATATCAAATGCATCCTCAGCTGAGGGATTTTTTAATGATATTTTCCTCCCCAGCTTTTCAGAAACTTTTCTTTCTGCTTCTTTCTCCTTTTCCTCAATTTTATCTGGAGAAGGCAAGCAGTCAAGTTTTTCCTGCAATTCCTGTACCCACCATTCATAGCAATAGCTTGATTGTGGCAAAATTGCATTATTCTCAACGAACTCACCAAATGGAATGAGAATCTCTCCAAGGTCTATAATCTCCTTTATTTTTTCCCTAATTTCCTTTGCCTCTTTTAAAGAATCAATTTGTATGAAATCTCCATTTTCCAGCAGAACCATGGGTCCTTCTATCTCATCACAGCATGTCCCAATGGTTCCCTTTCCTGGTCTTTCGGTCTTCATTTGGGTGCCCAGGGCAATGAATTCATCCAATACGTACATGGTCGCAGGATGTATGGCAGTTGCAGCCAGACCACATGTCCTTCCCCTTCCATATCTAAGGCGAAATCCTCCTTTCCTGGATGGGTGAGAAAGTACAGGTCTCCCTGCTATTAAGTCTTTCATGTATTTTCCCGAGGGCAAAATTTCATTTCCTTCATCATTTTCTGCAATAAATTTCTCCAAAAAGTTCCATCCTTCCAACTTTAAACGATTTACATGTTTCAAAATCTTTGGTGCTTTTAAGCATAGACCTTCAGCAATAACCAAGCATGCTCCTCCTCTAATTTTATTTGTCTTCACCCTTTGCAAATCCCTCTTTCCCATTATTTCTTTGTCTTCTGTCGGCTCCCCATTTATGCATATGGGGCAGTTTTTAACAATGCATTCTATCTCTTCTGGGGATGGAGCATATTGAAGATTGGCTATTCTATCGTACAATGGAACCTCTTCCTTATACCTCTCTATTTCATTCTCAGTTGGAATATACCTCCCAATTCCCAGCTTCCTGCGTACAACATCTGCAATCAATACGCTCATCGCCTCTCCCGTGCCGCCAGCAGATCTTATTGGACCTGCAAAGTAAAGGTCGACATATGTACTCCCATCAAAATTTTTTCCTACTTTTACTTTTGATATCCCTTCTATGGGTGCGACCAAAACGCCCTCAGTCAAAATAGCCAATCCCGTCCTTACTGCTTGCTCTAAAGTTTCCTCCCTCCCATCCCCCTTCTCTGCAATTTCCATAACAATTGCGAGGGCAGCTTCCTCCCTCCCCATTGTTTTTAAATATTCTCTTATTCTTTTAGCAATTCCAGGTGGACCTACGAGCTCCTCCACCCTATCTGCCAAATCCTTTGCAGTTGGAATTTCCACATCATTATAAGGGTCTAAACCTCTTTTTCTTGCCTCCCTTGCTGTGTGATAGCATTGCTGAACACCTTTTTCTAAGGAGCAAAAGTAATCTTCGATATAACCCATCCAATGATAAATAAAAAGGATGGTTTAAACTTTATCCAATTTTTCGGCTATTTTATTAATCACATCTCTGATATTTTCTGATTTTCTAATGATTCCCTGTGCGCCAGCCTTCTCTATTTCTTCAGCAGTTTCATCATCTTCAAAAGCAGTAAAGGCAAGAATTTTTGCTTCCTTATCCATTCCCAATATGCGTTTTGTTGCTTCTATTCCATTCATATCATGCATCTTAATATCCATTAGAACAAGACTCGGCTTCATGCCCTGCATTTTTAATTCTCTATATTTTTCAATTCCTTTTTCTCCACTCATCGCACCTTTCATGATTATGTTTTCTCCATACCTAGCTAATGCTATTTCAAACAAATTATGTATGTCTGGCTCATCATCAATCAATAAAATTATCCTTCCAATCATGGTTTAACCTTTATAGTTTCTTTTACCAAATTTTCTATTCTAGAAAGACTTTTTGAAATTGCATCTATTTGCCTTTTTTGCTGCTCATTCAACTTTCCATATTTTCCTTCCTCGAGTAAATAAATATATCCCTGGGCAATACACAATGGATTGAAAAATTCATGTGAAATTTGCTTTGCAAGCATTTTTCTGAATTCCTCTCCTTCCTCCAGTTTTTCCTGAAAGGCAAGAATTGATATCTCTGCCCCTTCATTTTCCATGGTAAGATATTTCCCAAACATTTTCCTTGCCTTTCCATTGCCGTCGATGAATGAAAACTCAACGTCCTTTCCTTCATTTGATTCTATTTCATAAAACCCACCATTTTGAATGAAATCATCTATCTTCCTATCTTTTATTTTATCCGGCATGTAATGAAGATTTTTTAGGAAATATTCATTGACACTGACGATGTTTTTATCTCTATCTGTAACAACAACATTTACAGGAATGTTATCCATGATATCTTTTAGCACGGGCATTTTCCTTTCCCCCACTTCTATTGGCTTTGCAATGAAAGGAATACTATCAAATCTGATAATCAATTCTTTACACCTTTGCATGTTTATTTCTAATATTCTAGACTTTCTCCTTCCCTCCAACACTTCTTTTGCGAATTCCCTTCGTCCAATTTCATTGAGCAACCTTTTCTCTGAAACATCCATTAAATGCTTTCTAATTTCCAACCTCTCCATTTCAATTTCCTTCAACCTTTTTTCCAAAGATTTTCTGAAGGCATGAGCACTCTCAACATATCTCCTCATTTCCGGATTGGATATGGCAACGGAACTTACTTCCCTCTTAGATAATGCTCCCATATTCAAAATGTCCTGCAATTCCGGCATTTTCATTTTCAGCTCAATTTCTTCAATAAATTCTTTCGCCTCAGAATACCATAAAGGAATGAATATAAGTCCTCTTTCATCATTTTCGAAAGATGAGTAGGGAAACTGCATAACCTTTCCACTTTTTGTTTCCTCAACTTCATAACCAATTATATCTCCATTACTGTTTCTTAAAATTTTTCTAACTATGCCCATCTCCTCTCCATTATCTTCAAAATATACTGGCTTTCCGACAGCATCTTTACTCCAGAAAGGCCAAATTATTTTCTTCAATTTTTCCCCAATTATCTTAATTTTTTTCATCATAAATCACACTCCTTAAGCAATAACATATAATCTCTTCTCTCTCTTGCTAAATGTATCAAATATCCAGGAAGCCACGAAAAAAGACATGCTGGAATTGCCACTATAACGAAAAGGAAAAGGAAAATGCCAGACAAAGCTACTATGGATGAAAATGGAACAAGTATTGAATGATTTGTTTGGAATATGTAAGAAAAAGTTTTTATGGCAAAGATTGAAGATAGCCATGTTGTTGTGAGCAAAGCAGAAAACATTATTTCTCCCCTCCACCTGCATCCCAATGCATAGGCAGCAATACCTGTTATGATTGATGATAATAGGATTACATAAATCATGCCATTTAAATTAAAAAGGAGTGGAAATAGCAAAGCTATGAATGATGCAACGAGAGGCTTTTTCAAACCAAATTCAACCCAGTGCATCTCTCCATTTAACCATGCAAATGCATTTTTTATTTTATTTTTAATTATCCCTTTTCCAAATATTGCATGGGATGCATTGTATAAAGAATGTAGTTTTACATGCAAAGGCATGGAAAGAAAGGAAAGATAACCCCTGCTTATAAGCAATTCATCAATGATAAATGAAAGGATTATTAATGCAAAAGTTGTCAATAAAGACATTAAAAAAGCAGATAGAAATGATAGGGCAATGATTGCCCCTTTTGGGCTCCACTGATAGAAAGTATAAATTATTGAAGATGGAAGAATTGTCCAATATGGAGAGGAATAGATGTAGATGTTTCCTCCATAAATACCAGGCTTTGCTCCTTTTGGAATTATTGCAGTCATGTTTCCATTTAATCTCTCACCTTTTTTTAATGAGAAGACAAAATTTTCATCATAATTGAGAAAAGAGGAAATATTTCCAGAAGTAAACAAAAAGCCTTTAACAGGGAATAAAGAGGGATTGACAATATTTAATTTTTGAGGGAAAGATGTTTTATTTTCCTGCAAAAATCCGAATGATACGACTGCCTTTGGGGGCTTTTCGTCTATGCCAAGAGATGCTGGAATTTTATCATAGGAAAAAGAAGTAGATGTTACGAGTAGTATGATATAAAAAATGAAAATGAAGGTGAACAATCTTTTGAAAGAAAGGCGTTCCACTCCAAATATCTCCTCTTTCAGCTTTTCTTTCAAACTCTTTCCATTCTCAGGTGCCCACAGTATCATTCCTACTACCATCAATGAAGCAGAAAATGCGAGGGGAATGAATATTGAATAATGTATCTCCGACTGAGGTTTGCCCCAAACTATTGGCTTTGATAGCTCTTTGAATCCATTTTCTATCCATAGCCATGGATAGCCAGCAAATGGTATTTTTAATGGTTGCCTGCCAATGGTAATTAACTTGCCTTCAAGCATTTCATTGTTTATGGGTGGCTCCGGTATATGGGGACCTGCTTGGTCTGTATAATTATTTGCATCTCCTTTAGTCAGCAAAAAAATTTTCCCATTTTTATTGGTGATGTCAACAACTCTATGAACTATCAATCTTTTATCATTCCAGCTGATGGAGCTTTTATAAACAACTATATCCCCTTTCTTTACTTCATCTATGCTGCATGGAATCCATGGAACTATATCCCCTTCAAAAAGAGAAGGACGCATTGAATGGGAGGAAACTACGCTCATTGGAAATGTTGTGTCAGAGACGATTGTAAGGAAGCGCCCAATAAGCAGTAAAAGAATGGCGATGAATGCAATGTTTCCAATAACTTTTTTCAAATTAAGCCTCATTTTACCCTCCAATGTATGTAACATCTACTTTGATGTAATCTGTTTGCAGGCGTGAATAGAAATTAAAGAAAAAACGAAAACTTGGCAAATTTTGCGCAACCAGTATTGTCAAATTTCCGTCACTGCTGATATAATTACCAATGCCCAAGGATATATTCGCTTCCAAATTTACCTCTGTTGCAGAAGTTGTTGTATTCCAAAGCTCATAACTCCCGCTTGTATAGTTCCATATGTAAAGGGTGGCTCCATCCCCTCCAAATATCCAATCGTTTCTTCCTATCCCATTCCATAAGATATGGAGGGAGGTGATATTGCTTTCGTTTATGGAAAATACAAACCTGTGGGATGCGTAATAGCCAATACTTGCTACCTCACTTTGGCGAATTCCATCATCTGCTGAAATACGATTGTATTGATTTGCATTGAATTCAATGGATGGCAGATAATTTACTGAAGGAGGTCTCTGGTTTATTTGCCGTCTGTATGCCCATTTGTCTATGCCTGCTCCATTACTGAAATCATATATTTTGGTATTTTTTCCAGCAATAGCAAATGAAAAAGGTATTTTTATGCCAGCATACTGCCTTGCATACAAAATGTTGGAGTATACACTACTTAAAAATATTGCGAATATTGAAAGAGCAATCATTAACGCCATTTTTTTTCTCATTCTATCTTATTTGGATTATTAATGCTGCTAGGATGGAGAGTAGCAATGCAAGTCCCATCAGCAATATCATTTTCTTCTTTACGCCCATTGTAGAAAGAAAGGAGAGAGGAGGAAGTTATCAGTGTGTAGATGCTTCGAAGTAGAAGGTTATTGTACCACTATAGTCCCCCATATTTGCATTATAGGCAATTATTGTAACCTGTACCCATACATAATCAGATGTTCCGTTTGTAGCGGCAGTTGTATCTTCGCAATATCTTACATCGTTGGAATAATCCCAAGGTGTGGAAATTTGGGTTGTTCCATCGTCACTCATATCAGATGGGTTTCCATTTCCTGCACCAAGAGTCCAATAGCTGTTATCTGGATCTCCATTGCTCCCATCCCACATGAGGACTGCACCAGCTTCGCTGCTCGCATCTTGAGTTGGGTCTCCATGCAACCATACTTTAATGTAGTTTGAGTCTCCTGCAACGTCTATATCTGTAATGTTTACTTTGAAACCTTCTTCATTTACGATTGCAAATGCTGCAGTGTATGTTTTATTCATCCCTAACGTAATGTCATCACCGAATGAAAGGCTGAATGTTGTTGTTCCATTATTGCCTTGGAAAATTCTTTCGCCATTTGTGTTATTGTCTCCGCCTATGAAACGAATGAAACCCTGAGATGGATGCACAACAGTATAGCTAAAACTTAAGTCTGCTCTCGCATATTGCGTTGCTACCACTGCAGATACTGTTACCATTGCTACGGCTATCAGCAGCAATTTTTTTCTCATTCCAGTCATGGTTTACCCCCTTTTTGACCTCGCAGGGTGAGGCTCCTTTTTCAATTCCGCCCTGCTCCGTTTTTTTATACATACCATCCCTTCCTATCTGCTTTTGTGGGTTTGGTTATAATGATTTAAAATATATGTGGGTTACTAATTTTTACTCAGGAAGATTGATTAGCAAAGTTTATAAATCCTGCCTTAAAAATTGATTTAATCTCTCCAACTCCTTTAGGAAAAGAACTCCTTTTTCCGTTGTCTTATATTTTGTATTGCCTTCCAGCAGATAAGGAGAAAGCAGGTTGTTCTTCATCAAAAATTTGAGATATTTTTCCATTATTCCAAAATTTAGATTTGTTTTGTAAACCAATTGAGTTTTTCCCATTCCATGCAAGGCATGGGAAAGAATGCTTGCAATTATTGACAATGAATCCCTTTTCTTTGTAACCTTAAATTGATTGACGATTTCCTCTGCATTGTAAAGATTGGATAACTCTAGATAGGAGCGTATCAACTCAATTAATCTCCCATTGCTTATCTCATCCTTCGTTACATAATCGCATGCCCCTTTTTTCAAAGCTTCAACCGCAATTCTCTCATTTCCTTTTCCTGTAAGAAAAATGACAGGTATGTTTAACCCTTTTTTCTCTATCTCTTCCATGATCCCCAATCCATCTATATCAGGTAGGCGGTAATCTAGTAGTATAAGATTATATTTTCCTTCATTCAATTCATTTAAGGCTTTCCTTCCAGTTGCAACCCAGCTTACAGTCACCTTCCTACCAAATGATTTCTTCAATGCATGCTCAACAATCAAATAATCATCGAAATTATCCTCTATAAAGAGAATTTTTCTTTCCTTCTCTATTTCAAAGAGCGAAGTATGCATCTCATCCCAAGAAATAAACACCCAACCCCTTTTAACGTTTTCTAAAAAATTCTGAGATTTATGAAACAGAATCCCAGAAGCCGCCGTTAGATATCTTATTTTTATTCATTTTCTCAAGTTCCTTTTCCCATTTTTTGATAAACTCCATGGAAATGAGTGTTTCACCATTCCTTATCAATTTTTCATTAGCCCTTCAATTCCTCTTTTCTGGCACCTTTCATCCCCTCCAGCTAGTAAGTAGTGCCCGAAAATAAAAATTTACGATTTGTTCAACACAACAGTGAACTAGCAACGCTTAAATATGGGAAACATTACTATCGCTAAGCATGATTTCAGGAGATGTTACTGGTGTAATAGCGGTGTATGTTTATGTTGCAATACTTCTCTTTTTATCTGAAAAGGTGCTTAAATCCCATCCTCTCATAAGCAGAAAATTTCTTCACATAATGGTCGGAAACATATTCTTCATCCTCCCGCTGTTTGAGCATGCATGGGTGATGTCTTTTGTTGCTGCAGCTCCTTTCATATTACTCACATTTCTCGTAAGCCCTTATTCTCCTCTGAAAATAGTCAGCGAGACATCGGCAGCAGGCCATGGAATGGGCCTCGTCTATTATTCAATATCGTGGACCGTGCTCGCCTATGCCTTCTTTGATAGACCGGAAATCATAGCAATAGGCATTGTCGCAATGTCGTACGGCGATGGCCTCGCATCTCTTATCGGAACAAAATTAGGAGAAAGAAAGTATAACATCCTCGGTGATGAGAAAAGCATCGAAGGGTCGATAGGCATGTTTGTTATAACACTCTTGGTTTCATTGGTAGCGCTTTATTATTATGGCATTAGAATAAACGTATTCGTAATTGTCGTCATTTCATTTGTTGCAACTCTGGTGGAGGGCATAACCCCGAAAGGTCTGGACAACCTGACAGTTTCTTT
>CAZHBO010000029.1:0-15106 GCA_964530745.1 uncultured Thermoplasmatales archaeon
TTCCTCATGAAAATCTTTCCTTTTTTTATTTTTATAATCTCTGCTTTTTCAAGGGATTTTAATATTTCGTCAATCGCTTCCATTGTTATCCTTATTTTATCTCCATTTTTTTCTAAGCTTTTTATTCCATCAATGAATTCTTCCAAATCTATTTTGCCTTCAATTTTATCTACAATCATACCAGCTATATCTGCCATGATAAGCAAATCAAAAATTTCTGGCTTTTCATCTGTTAATTCCCCTAATTTCTTTAATTCAAATAATGCATCAATGTAATTTGCATAAACATCCACATTTTTCTCTATCCTCACATGAAACTCAACTTCCAGATCAAGTTCTTCGGCATCGTCAGAATCAACATAAATTTTAAGCATTGGATTTTCTGGAAGAGAGCCATGCATTTTATCATTTTCATCATAACGGATTTCATTCAACTCAAGAATTCCATGGATAGCTACGATTAAATCAAATTCTTTTGCAAATTGCTCCATGGCTTTTCCAAATTTATCCTTATTTGCCTTTTCTATGGCGTCAAGAATAAGTTCTGCCTTTGTTTTTTCATCTGCTTTCTCGAATTTATCCTTATCTAGGTTTTCTTCAATCAACTCATTTGCACTAGGTATTTCTTTCCTTTCTGGCATTACTGTGTCCAAAAATTTCTCTTCAAAATCTTTTACTTTCATCCCCTCTTCCATTATAGAACGAGCAGATTTGATATAGTTATCCCATTTTTTTAAAACCTCCTCCAATATCGTTCCGGCATACTTTTCTTTGAGTTCATCCATTTTCCCTTTGATGTAATATCTTTCAGATGTATCTACATACAAAGCTGGTCTTAATTCAGCTTTTATTCCTATCTTTCCCAGAGACTTCAATAACTCCTGGGCTTCATCATCGCTAAAACTTCCAATATAAACTCTCATAATTGTAATTCAACTATGCTTTTTAACTATTCTGCCGTCAATATTTTAAATTTAAAGATGGCAACTCAACTCCCTTTCCTTCCTTAACTTTCCCCACTATTTTTGCTTCCATAGGTGAGTATTTTTTTAGTATAGCCAATGCATCTTCCTTTTCATCGCTACCAACAACTATTGCCATCCCCATTCCCATATTGAATGTTTGATACATTTCCTTGTCGCTTATTTTTCCCAGCCTTTGTATCACTTTAAATATCTCCTGCGGTTCAAACGGTTCCTCCAAGGAAAAGCATACATCTTTGGACATCCTTTTTACTTTCCTTAATCCCCCTCCTGTAACATGCGCTATCCCCTTTACTTCTATCCTTCCCATCAACTCAAGTATTTCTTTTACATAAATGCATGTTGGCGTGAGTAAAACCTCTCCGATTTTTTTTTCGTAACCAGGTAAAAAATCATGGAATGTGTAACCATTTTCTGTAAAAACTTTTCTTGCGAGGGTATAACCATTAGAGTGTAATCCACTACTCCTTAGACCAATGATAATATCTCCTGGCAAGATTTTTTTTGGCAATTCTTTTTCAATGACTGCAACGCATGTACCAGCAAGATCGAATCCTTTTATAATCTCTGGAAGTGTTGCTGTCTCACCCCCTATTATTGGAATTCCAGCCATGTCTGCTCCTTTCTTCAATCCCTTTGCAATTTCTCTTGCAATAAAAGCATCTGTTTTCTCCATGGCGAGGTAATCAACAAATGCTAAAGGGCGAGCCCCCATGCAAAGAGCGTCATTCACATTCATTGCAATGCAGTCTATGCCGACAGTGTCCCATTTTTTCATTTCGTTAGCTAAAATTACTTTTGAGCCAACGCCGTCTGTACATAAAACAATTTTATGTCCATTTACTTCAACCTTATCACTTTTGTAACCTACAGTTGATAATATACCATCCACCGCTTTTTCCTCCAAATCTATATCCACTCCTGCCTTTGCATAACTCATTTTTTCCATGATAATGCATGCCTTCCCTCCTTTTATTCCTTTTTCAAAAAATACAAATATGCTTTATCGTTAAACGGCAGGATGAGAATAGATCCTTGGGGTGCAAAGCAATATGAGAATTACGGAAGACTGATGGAGCAGTTTGGCATACAGGAAATGAAGGAAGAAGACTGGAAAGATTTGCCAGATCCTCCTTATTTTTTTCGACGTGGCATTGTCTTCGGCCACAGAGATTTTGGGAGGATAAAGAAGGCGATAGTCCAAAAAAAGCCATGGGCAATACTTACAGGCTTAATGCCGTCCGGTAAAATGCATCTTGGTCATAAAATGGTTATTGACCAAATAATCTATTATCAAAAAGTTGGGGCTGATATTTTCATTGCTGTTGCAGATATAGAAGCATATGCAACCAGGGGTTATAGCTTAAAAGAAGCAGAGAAACTGGCTATGGAAGAGTATATTGCAAATTATATCGCTCTTGGTCTGAAGCCATGCAACATCTACTTCCAGTCAAAAAATGATGATGTGAAAAACCTTGGTTATTTGCTGGGAAAAAAAGCAAACTGGTCTGAAATGACTGCTATATATGGATTCAATGGCTCGACCAACATGGCTCATATATTTGCACCTCTAATACAATGTGGAGATATTCTCCATGTCCAACTCCAAAAATATGGGGGAGCCCGCCCCACATTAGTTCCAGTAGGGATAGACCAAGACCCCCATTTAAGATTTACAAGAGATATAGCAAGCGCTCATCGCCTTTTCAATGTAGCCAGGGCAAAGGATGGAAGAATGGGAATTTTTGTCAAAGTTGATGAGAATGTAAAAGAATTAATGGATATCGCAGAAAAGGAAGGAAAGAAATATGGCATAACCGAAAGAAATGATGCATATAGGGCAATTTATTTGGATGATGCCAACATAGATGAGCTTGATGAGGCATTGGCTAAGAGAGAGCAGGAAAAGGGTGCATACGGCTTCATTTCCCCATCCTCTACCTACCATCGCTTCATGACGGGCATTATGGGTGGGAAAATGTCGAGCAGCAAGCCAAATTCAGCAATATTTTTGACAGATACGCCAGACATAGCAAGGAAGAAAATTCAGGCAGCGAAGACAGGAGGCGCTGTCTCCCTAGAGGAGCAAAGAAAGCATGGAGGGAAGCCGCATGAGTGTGTCATATATGAACTCTTCCTTTACCATTTAATAAAGGATGACAAAGAATTGGAGGAGATTTATAATAGTTGCATATCTGGAGAACAAATGTGTGGAAATTGCAAGAAGATGGCAACAAACCTCATGGAGAAATTTTTGCTGGAGTTGCAAGAAAGGAGAAAGGATGCATATGATAAAATAAAGGAATATGTAAATTAACTATTCTACTCTCACCGTAAATCCTTTTTTAGCTTTCTTTTTTATCTCCACATCCAAAATTCCATTTTTATATGTTGCCTTTGTTGTTTCAGGCTTTACTTTTGCTGGAAGATACAATTTTTTATGATATTTACGCTGTGGAGCATCAACATTTATTTCCAAAGTTTCTTCAGTAACGCTAATATCTATATCTTCCTTTTCAACACCAGGAATCTCAATAGTCACTGAAACAGCTTTTTCATTTTCAATGATATCGGTGATAGGCTCCCTCTCTTCATATATTTCTTCTTCATCAAAACGATTCCCAAATTCATTGAAACGTGGCTTACCATCTGGTCCAAATGTGACTGCAAAGCCCTTAACAAATGGTTTTCCTTCGAAAAAATTTTTAAAGTCTTCATCAACCATTTTTTCTCTCAGCCTCTCTACCATTTTTTCAAATATTTTTTCAATTTCTCCAAAATCGATGCCGAATAAATCGAAAGGGTCTTTTTTTCTTTTATCATCATCTATAGCCATACATCCACCAAAGAAAAAGGGATATTAAAATATTATGGAAAAAAGAAAGAGAGAGGGTTTTACTTCCTTCTTCTCCTTATTAGCAGTAATGCTGCAAGAGCGCCTAGCACTAATCCCATCATTTCAAATCCAGGTGTTGTGGCTTTCTCTATCTTTATCTTCACTGTTTTACTTCCAGTGATGTAATCACTCTTCTCCGCCGTTATAGTATATGTTCCAGTCTCTTCAAATTTGTACTTAATTTCTCCATTTTCATCGGTCTTGCCAATGGTTGTTCCCTTTACCTTGACGGTTGCACCTTCAACAGGGCTTCCACCTCTTGTTGTGACCAATATTGTCAACTCTGTGCCCTTACGGAGGGTTATGTTTGAGCCACAGGTACAGAGTACTTGCACCTTTAATCCAATCCAAACACTTATGTTACCTGCTGGATCTCTGTCATCTCCGACGCTCAATGTAATATATCCTGTCTGCAGCGGAACGATTCCAATTGTTAATTTTCCATTTTCATCGGTTTTACCAAGCTCTCTTTCTGCTCCAGTAATATCTGCCCATACGGTTAGTCCTTCAATGCCTTTACCAGTTACAGGATGTTTTACAGTCAAAGTAATCAGATTCTCCTCAAACAACAATACTGTCTCTGGTGTAACAGTTATCTCTGGCGCCACCACAGGCAGCTTTCCATCTGCCTCTGCAAACACGCTATGGTCTGCTTCTGGCATGAATTCAAATGTTACATCTCCCAGATGTCTGGCTGTTACGTTTGTAAGATTTCCCTTACCATTTTTGATGTCTATATCTACATATGATTCCTCGTCAACATACGCTTCATAACTTCCCGTCTCCGTTATTCCCCAAGCCCTCAATGTTCCATTGAGAGGTTCTCCATTCCATGTTACCGTGAATTCTACCGTTTTATTAACATCTGCATATTTCACCAGTTTTGGTGGGTTTGGAGTTACAGTTGCCTTTGTTACTTCAAAGGATGGCTCTTTATTCAGATTGTCATGCTTTTCATCTGGAGTCCTTACATACAAGTAATAAGTTCCTTCCTCGAAATGACCATAGTAGGTATAATTACCTTTACTCTCTTCTGTTGGTGAAATCATTCCAGTTAATTCATTGTAATCTTCATGGAATTTGGCTAATTCTGTAGCATTCATTATATAGAATTCCAATGAACCATATGGCTTTCCATCTTTTGTTATATTGAAGGCAAATTTCGTATGCTCGCCTGCAAGCACATCTGTTGGTGTGATAGTTGTATTCAAATCATGTGCTGCTTCAGAGCGCAAAACTGCATATGCATACTGAGGTACACCTGCAGAAAGATATTGTGCTGTCACAATAATATTTGTATTTGCTCTGTCCGAGACGAGATTTGTAAATACGAATTCTCCGCCCTGACCTTTACCAGTTGTTCCATCTCCCTCGATTGTTGCTCCTGGAACCATATCACCTATGCCATATGTTCCATTTTCATAGTAAAGGGTGACATTAGCATTCCATGCTGGGTCTCCATTTCTTCCAATTACGGTTACAGTTACAGTCGTTTCTTTATCAACAATTATGGACGTTGGTGAAACAGTTGCATTGCCACCATCTTCTATTGCAATTGTCGCACTTGCAGTTCCTTTATCGGGCCATGTAATATCAATATGTATTGTTCCATCTCCAGTAGTTGGAAATACATTCACTGTCCAAGTATTTGTCGTTGCATTGTAGGAATAAGCATCTGCAGGAGGCGAATAAAGGATGTCGCCCCATATCTTTATTCTGTCAGTAACGTTTTTATTTGTTCCTTCTTCTATACCCAAGTTACTGTAGTTTCCGAAGGTATGGATATTCTCCCCGTATATCTTTATTTCTATTGGCTGGATATTTGTTCCATTTCTATAATCCTCTACATCCATCTTATCTGGGCTAACAAAAACATTTACATTTGGTGGCGGTGAAATCTCAAAGCTTGTTTCTCCAATATATTCCCATGCAGAGCTACCCTTATAGTCGCCAAATACCTTGAAAGTATAATCATCTCCTGTCTCCCATACATCAACAGGGGTCAAGTTCACATATTTTCCGTAAGGAGCAGCAAAGGTAATATTGTTGCCCGTTGAACCATCTGATGTATTATACCAATCAAACAACTCTCCATCTTTCCATACAGATATGTTATATTCTTGCATCATCGGCAACAAAGCATCTCCATCAGGGAATGTTACTGCAAATACTATCTCACCTTCTGGAAATCCACCTTTTACATTCTCCTGGGAGTAAAGGCTTACATTTGCCTCACCTGCATTAACAACCATTGTTGTATATCCGAATGCGTCAGCCATTCCAAATGCACCTATTCTTGCTGTGATGTTATAAATTCCTGCTCCGTAATTCAGTATGCCAACATCTGTCATTTCATATTCTCCATTTGCATCTGTTGTATCTGTTTTTATAGGTGTTCCGATTCCAGGTGTTTGTCCTGGTGGCCATATCTCAACAGTTACTCCCTTCATTAATGTATCATCTTGGCTAACAGTTCCATTTACTGTAATCCAGCCTTCTGTTGTTTTTGTATATGTAAATTCTGTTGGATTTACAGTTACAGCCAGTTCTATTGGTTTAACCAAAATGTAGAAGAGCGAATTGCTTCCCTGGTCTTCTACAACCCAATTTCCTGTTGTATTAAAAACAACATTTGAAAATCTAGCACTTCCACCACTTCCATCACGGCTGTCCTTTAATCCATAGCCAGATGGCCATATGGAATGAATTGGATACCAAAGATTGACAGTTCCAGTACTTCCAGTTACATCAACAGTCTTTGTTTCATTATAATTTGCTGTTTTTGGAGTTACAGTGAGTGGGGTAATATTAAACAAAGGAGATATATCAAACCATGAATCACCCATTGTGTCAGTTGCAGTTATTTTGACCATATATTTTTCTGCTGCATCTAACCCAGTTATATCCCAAGTATAGCTGCCATCATTTTCTTCATTTTCAGCAACCAAAGACCAATCTGTGGCGGTATCATTCTTATATTCTATTTTTATGGTGAGATCTAATCCCTGTGGGCTTGTTGCTGTCCATTGAACAGGCAACATACCACCAATTGTTCCTCCATTTGGATAATCAACTGTTACATCAGGCCATAAAACGCTATTTCTTCCTCCTGGGGTTCCGCCATCAACACGGCTTTCCTCCCATGCAGTGGTAACAGGATTATATTCCAATGTTTTTCCATTTCCATCTGCACCCATTGTATCATTGTAAGTTACATTATCTACCTCTGCCATGGCGTCATCGTAGAGATGAATGGTATCCTCATCGTTATTCAATATTGCTACCCCTGTATTTTCTATAAAAACGCATTTCCCTGCCGGCACTACAACATTCGTTAGGTCTCCAAAAGTATTATCTGCTGCATCCTTTATAGTCCACCCTGTAAGATTTATATCGGTATCGCCTGCATTGAATAATTCTATCCATTCATTACCTGAGGCAGGGTTGTACATTATCTCATTTATCATTACATTTGCAGTCGATTCTGTACCTGTTGCTTTATTCACCGATGTAACTGTGATTACACTCGTTAACATCGCTACTACTAATACAATACTTCCAACCCTTTTAATTACGCTTTTTCTGGACATATTATTTCCTCCTTAGGTTTGCCATCTAAAATGCATCCCCCTTTTTTAACTTTTCTCTTTTTTTCATTTTTTTACCCTGGTTTTCCAGGATTAAAGGAGAATCGTCATTCTTTTATATAAACATTTTGATTTTTAATCATATGCCCTTCTTATTTCCCCAAAGAATTTTATGTATTTGCAATGATAGGCGAACATTTAATTCATCATTCAAAATCCAATTGGCGAGCCCTTTTGCCTTTCCCCATACAGGCTGCATTATTATCTCGCATTTAGGCAAATATTTTTTAATTATATCTTTCGCATATTCATAATCCCTTTTATCTCCAATAACAAATTTTAGCTCATCTTTCTTGCGGAGTAAGAAAATATTTTCCATCCACATCTTTTCATGCATACCAGAGGAAGGGCACTTTATATCCATCGCCACCGTGACTTCTTTTTTTGCTATTTCCGAAATATCCAGTGAGCCATTTGTCTCAATTTTTATCTTATATTTATTATATATAAGCATATTTATTAATGAAGGCAATTCATTTTGAAGCAGTGGCTCCCCACCAGTAATGCACACTCTTTTGCAATTCCATTTTTTTATTTTTTTCAAAATTTGCTTTAAATCCATCTCTTCTCCTTCAAAATAAGCATATTTTGTATCGCAGTAATTACACCTTAAGTTGCATCCTGTGGTACGAATAAAAATCGTGGGCAAACCAGCATTTTTTCCTTCCCCTTCTATGGAGAAGAATATTTCATTTATTTTCATATTCAATCGGGTCTTTTATGCCTGCCTCTTTAAAGCCTTTGAGGCGCAATCTGCATGAATCACATCTTCCACATGCTTTTTCTGTTTCACGGTAGCAAGACCATGTTTTTTCAAAAGGGGCGCCTAGCTCAACCCCTTTCTTAACTATCTCAGCCTTTGATAAATTAATGAGGGGGGCAATTATCTTTATTGATTTTCCTTCCACGCCTCTTTTTGTTCCTATATTCGCCACTTTCTGCATTGCTTGGATGTACTCTGCCCTACAATCAGGATATCCAGAGTAATCAATGGCATTGGCTCCAATAAATATTGCATCTGCATTCCTTGCTTCTGCATATGCTAATGCATATGCCAAAAAAATTGTATTGCGGGCTGGAACATATGTTGGTGGAATTCCTTCTCCTTTTTCTGGAATCTCCATATCACCTGTAAGGGCAGAGCCTCCTATGGAGCGGAGATCGGCATTAATGATAAGATGCTCCTTTACCTCCAATGCCTTTGCTATTTCTTTTGCAAATTCTATTTCCCTTCTATTCCTCTGTCCATAATTGAAAGTTAATGCATAGATAGTATATCCCTCATTTTTTGCAACAAATGCGGAAACACAAGAATCCATTCCACCTGACAAAAGGCAAACCGCTCTCATCTTATCCTTTTTTCAACCCATGCACTTTGCCCTGGTCCTTCATCTACGCCTATTTTTATCAATATAACATTGGAGGGCATTTCAATTTTTTTTAAAAGGCTGTCAAGGATATACTGGGCAAGATATTCTGCAGATGAAGCAGGATAAGGAAGGAAAAAGCACTCCTCGCTTGGAAAAACATATCTCTTGCCCTCAAAATGAATTTCTACCTCATTCTCTCTTTCCAAAATTTCAATGCCTTTTGCTGGCAAAATGACTTTATGGTCCATTTCTCGTGCAATTTCTCTAAGCGCATCCTTTACCTCGCTGAAATCAAACAAAATGCCTTTCTCGCCTATCTCTCCTTCAAGAACAGCATTTATAGCATAAGAATGTCCATGGAGACGACCACATTTTGTATAATCTGGAATAAAATGGGCTGATGAGAAAATGATGTGGCTCTTCCATCCATCTATATATATCTGCACGAAAACTTATATCAATATCCTTTAAAATACTTATGCAATGCTCATCTTAGATACATCAGCCATCCTTTCAGGCAAATTTTTTAGCGGAGCCATGGCAACAACTCCAAAAGTCATAGATGAATTCAAGCCAGGCGGGCATTCATGGCGCCTCCTTCAATATTTAAGGGAATCAGGCTTAAAAACCATGCAGCCTCCATCCTATGCCATTGAAGAAGTAAAAAAGGCTGCAGAAAAGACGGGAGATATAGCATCCCTTTCTCCTGCTGATATTGAGGTTTTAGCTCTTGCCTTTCATTTAAAAGATTCCATTTTGCTGACTGATGACTACGCCATGCAGAATGTGGCAAAGGAACTGGAAATAAAATGGAAAGGAATTTTAGAGGAGGGAATAAAGGAAAAAATTTATTGGATGCACAGATGCGCATCCTGTGGACGATTTTTTAAAAAGAAGTATGAAACATGTCCTTTTTGCGGTGGAAAAGTAAAGAAGGTTAGAAAAAAAGAATGATTTTATTCCATCATTTCCCTTGCTTTCTCCCAGGCATCTTCTCTTATTTTTTTTATCTCATCTGCATCTTCCTTTGTTGCTTTCCTTACTACTTTTCCAGGAATTCCCATGACTACTTCATTATCTCCAACATCCTTTGTTACTAGGGAAGCAGAGCCAATTATTGCATCGTCGCCAATCTTAACATCCAAAACAATTGCTCCTATGCCGACCAAAACATTTTTGCCAATGGAGGAGCCATGCAGGATTGCTCCATGGGAAATTATGCTTCCTTGCCCTAGTACCATATCATCATGTGCTTCCAAAAATGCTTTATCCATGATTGCAACATCATCCTCAATCAGAATTTTTTTTCCTGTAGCCCTTACAATAACTCCTGGAAAAATGCATGCTTTGCCAACAATGATGTCTCCTATCAAAAGGGCTGTCTCATCAATTATTGCATCCTTTGCTATTTCAGGCTTTTTTCTTTTAAATGAGCGCATCATTTTTTATCATATCCGCAATTTGCTGAGGAAAGGATGCAACTTCTATGCCAGCATCCTTAAATGCAGCAATTTTTGATTCTGCCGTTCCTTTGCCCCTTGCTATTATCGCTCCTGCATGACCCATTCTTTTTCCAGGTGGTGCTGTCCTTCCAGCGATATAAGCATACACTGGCTTTGTGATATGCCTTTTGATATAATCTGCTGCTTCCTCCTCTGCTGTACCTCCTATCTCTCCAACCAGGACAACTGCCTCTGTCTGCATATCTTCCTCAAAAGCTTTCAGGGCATCGATGAAAGTTGTACCTATGATTGGATCTCCTCCTAAACCAATGCATGTAGACTGCCCAATGCCATTTTCAGTTAATGCATTGACTATTTCATATGTAAGAGTTCCAGAACGGGAAGCAATTCCAACATTTCCTTCCATGAAAATCATGTTTGGCAGTATCCCTACTTTTGTTTTTCCAGGGCTTGCTATACCAGGACAATTTGGTCCTATTATTCTAGCATTTTTATACATTCCGTAGTGAATAAACTCCATTGCATCATGAAATGGCACATGTTCTGTGATGACAACGATTGTTTTAATTCCAGCATCCAATGCTTCGATGACAGCATCTTTTGCAAAGGGTGCGGGAACTAAAATAAGGGAAGTATTCGGCTCTCTTTCCAGTGATTCTTCAATGTTGTCGTATATTGGCACTCCATGCACTTCCTCCCCTCCTTTACCAGGTGTTACACCTGCAACAACATTTGTTCCAAATTCCCGCATTGCCTTTATGTGGAATCTTCCTTGGTGGCCAGTTGCTCCTTGAACAACAACTTTTGTATTCTCATCAACAAATATTGCCATTTTACACCCCCAATTCAGATGCTTTCTTTGCAGCCTCATGAAATGAAGGGATTGTTATGACCGCTCCTTTTAAAATCTCCATTGCCTCCTCTTCATTCATTCCTTTTATTCTCGCCACAACAGGACATTCAATCCCTTCCTTATCAAGAACTGCTTTTACTCCTTTGGCTACAGTATCGCATTTGGTTATTCCTCCAAATAAATTAAGGAAAATCACTTTCGGGTTTGCCTTCTTCATTAACTCAAATGCCTGCTTTACTTTTTCTGGATCATCAGTTCCTCCCAAATCCAAAAATACTCCTCCTTTTCCCCCATATTCATTCAATGCATCAAGTGTTGCCATTGTCAGCCCAGCGCCATTTGCAATGACTCCAATATTTCCTCCAAGCTGAACAAATGCTATTCCTTTCTCTCTTGCCTCCCTTTCCAATTCTGTAAATTCCTCTTCCACTTTAGGCAATTCTTCATGCCGATAGAGGGCACCGTCATCAATTATTATTTTCGAATCTGCTGCCATTACTTTTCCATTGGCAACAACCAATGGATTTATTTCCACCAGCTCACAATCCTTTTCTTTAAAAAGTTTGTATAATTTCTTTGCAATTTTGGCTATTTCCCTGTTTTTTAACTTTCTAAGCTGATAGTCTTGAATTCCAATGAGGGGATTCACATAAATTTTCAATATTTTTTCATCTGCCACACTTTCAATATCCACCCCTCCTTCTTGAGAAAACATAAGCAAATAACTTCTTTTGCTCCTATCTAAAATAATGCTAATATAGTATTCTTCAGTTATTTCCAAAGCCTCTTCAACCAAAATTTTTTTTACCTTGTTTCCCTTTATCTCCATTCCCATCAATTCATGAAATGCTTTTTTTGCTTCATGCATATTTTCAACAAATTTTATTCCTCCTGCCTTTCCCCTCCCGCCTACAAGTACTTGTGCTTTCATTACCCATGGAAATGGAATCTTTACATCTTCCAATCCATTCTCTTCTTCAACGACCTTTCCATCTGGAACCGAGATGTCATATTGTTTGAATAATTCTTTTCCTTGATACTCATATAACTTCATTGCTGGGGGAACGAAAAATGCTTTTTATACTTTGCTTGTCGATGAAGATTTAAATATTCGATTTTCTTTTTTTGATGTGGAAGATAGAGAACTCCTAGATGTCATAGTGCATGATTTACGAGAGCCCATTCGCTCCATAAAATCATTTGGAAACTTTCTCCAAGAAGATTATGAAGAGAAGTTAAACAGCAAAGGAAAGATGTATTTGCATCGCATCATTTCATCAGCAGAAAGGCTTGATGAGATGTTAACTGGGCTCTATAAATTTTACAAGATTGGGGATGAAAAGGAAGAAAGGCAAGAAATAGATTTAAATGAAATAGTAAAAGAAATTATAATAGAGGAGGAGGAATTTTTAGAAGAGAGAAATGGTTTGATAAAAAGCGGGCTTCTCCCTATCATAAAATCCAAAAAAGGATGGATGAAAGAACTTTTTTGTCATCTAATAAAAAATGGCATGATTTATAACAAATCTTCTCAGCCAATCGTGGAAATTGCGTGCAAGATGGAGGGGAATAACTATATTTTTACATTCAAAGACAATGGAATACCCATAAAGAAAAAAGATTATGAGAGAATATTCAAAATCTTCGAAAGATTACATACAAGGGAGGAACATACAGGCATTGGCATGGGACTGGCAATATGTAAGAAAATTGTTAATCTCCACAAAGGAAAGATATGGGTTGAAGGGGGTAGCAATGGAAATACATTTTTCATTGCCATCCCAATAGAATAAATCATTGTTCTCTCAGAGCAATTTTGTTCTCAGTTAGCAATATATACGGCTACGAATATTATAAATACCCCCAACACAATATAGTCACATATGGGGAGGAATAAATACGCAATATATGAAGATATAGAGGAGCAACTTAAGTTCATAATATCTTCAAGGGTGAGGACAAAAATGTTAATAAGCTTAACAGAAGGAGCGAAAACATCAGGCATAATTCGAGAGGAATTAGGACAAGGTGCATCCACAATCATTCATGCTGCTCGTGATTTGGAGAAGGAAAGGTTGCTCGAGGAAAAAGAAGATGGTTATCATCTCACGCCTGTAGGAAATGTTATTGCTTTGAAATTGATTGATACATTTAAAACAATGAAGGTCCTTAATACCCATAAAGATTTCTGGCTCAGCCATGACATAGAGGGAATACCAAAGGAATTTTTGGAGAGGATTGGAGAACTGGAGGAGGCGGAGGTAATAAAATCCACACCCAGTAACGTATTCAAAACATTTTCCTACTATTTCCAACTTGTTAGAAATGCAAAGAAAGTTATAGGTGTCTCTCCTATATTACATCCGCGTTTCCCACCCATTATAGAAAAATTAGTCAATAAAGGGACAGATGTTAAATTGGTGTTGACAGATGAAATATTTGAGATAGGAAAAGAAAAATATTATCATCTTTTCCAAGAATTAATCAACAAAAAGAATTTCCAAGTGTGGGTGAGCGAGAGACCAATTAAAGTGGCATTTACTGTTACAGAGGGTTTTATCTCTTTAGCATTATTTAATTTAGATGGAAGTTACGATCCAAATACAGATTTGGTGAGTAAGAGTAAAGGGGCGATAAATTGGGGTAGAGAGCTATTTGAATACTACAAGAGTAGGGCAAGGAAGGTTATACAGGGCACGTGAAGAATTAAAATTATACCTGGATAACCTCCTCTCCGCCCTTACATTAAGTTCAGTGTTTATTGGATTGGTAAGTAGTTCAGTGGCATACTTTTCATTTCTTCTTTTCAATGTGGAGCCGAATTTCATACTGTTATTCGCATCGTTCTGTGTTACATTTAGCCTATACAATATCAACAAATTTACTGATAAGGAAGAAGATTTGATAAACATCCCAGAGAGGGGGTTGTTCATCCAAAACAAGGGACATTTATTGCTCCCACTATCTGTAGTTGCATATATAACCGCTTTAATAGTGGGCGGGGTAGAGAATCTCGAGGTTGTTCCGATTTTGCTTCTCCCAATACTATTGGGCATGGTTTATAGTGTTAAAATATCATCAGATTTTATTAGATTAAAAGATATATTCATTGTAAAAAATATTCTCGCTACTCTTGGATGGGTATTGGTTGCTACACTATTACCTCTCTTATATCGTCCCGATTTTCTCATATTTTCCCTAGCATTTTTATTCATGTTCATTAAACTTTTCATAAATGCAGTAGTGTTTGATGTTAGAGATATGGAGGGAGACACTAAAAGTGGTGTAAAGACTATTCCAGCAACTATTGGTTTGGCAAAAACAAAAAAATTGCTTTTGATACTCAATACCCTCTTGATACCATGGATTGCTGCAGTTTTTTATTTTAAACTTTTCCTAAACCTTTTGCCGATTCTCTTATTTTCTGTAGTATATGGATATTGGTATATCCTCCATTTCTGTAAATCAGAAAAAAAATTTTCGTTTTCATATGATTTGCTTGTAGATGGAGAATGGATGATTCTTAGCTGTATGTTCATTTTTCTGCACCATTTTGCATTATAAGGAAAAAATAAAATATGGAATTGCATTCCTTTTCCATGGCCCGGGTGGTGTAGCGGTAACATAAGGGACTGTGGATCCCTTGTCCCGGGTTCAAAATCGCTTTGCGATGAAAATCCCGGCCCGGGCCTTTTCTAATTCTTAAAAAGAATTCTTAAAAAGGGCAGGGGGGAAGGTGGTTTTTCAACCACCTAGGGGTAGAGAGCTAATTTTTGTCCCCCCAGTTTGCTATCTTTTTGCTATCAAATTGATATAATATTCATCATATATAAACATATCGATTTTTTTGGGGATTTTTGGAGATAGAAAAAAAATATAAAATTTCATATAGGG